>NZ_JBEXPJ010000027.1:0-75054 GCF_040611995.1 Lentzea sp. NPDC006480 | reverse complement strand
GCCGGCACCCGGGCAGCCAGCTCGCGAGCCTCCCCGGTCCGGCCCCCGCGTTCCGGTTGAAGCAGGGATATCCGCGTGAAGTGTGTTGGCGGCACGGACTACCCTTCTCCAGGTGATTGACCTCAAGGTGTTGCGCGAGAACCCGGAGATCGTGCGCGCTTCGCAGCGTGCCCGTGGCGAGGACGAGGGCGTCGTCGACGCGCTGCTGTCCGCTGACGAGCGCCGGCGGACCGCGATCTCCCGCGCGGACACCCTGCGCGCCGAGCAGAAGGTGCTCGGCAGGGAGGTCGGCAAGGCCAAGGGCGACGAGAAGACCGCGCTGCTGGCCAAGGCCAAGGACCTCTCGAACGAGGTCAAGGCCGCCGAGGCCGAGCAGCACACCACGGCGGAGGAGGTCAACGAGCTCCTCGCCAAGATCCCGAACCTGGTGCACCCGGACGCGCCCGTCGGCGGCGAGGACGACTTCGTGGTCGTGAAGACCGTCGGGGAGCCGCGCCAGTTCGACTTCGAGCCGCTCGACCACCTCGACCTCGGCACCAAGCTCGACGTGATCGACATGGAACGCGGCGCCAAGGTCGGCGGCAGCAGGTTCTACTTCCTCAAGGGCGCCGGCGCGCAGCTGGAGCTCGCGCTGCTCAACATGGCGGCGCAGCAGGCGACGGCCAACGGGTTCCAGCTCATGATCACGCCCACGCTGGTGCGGCCGGAGATCATGGCGGGCACCGGCTTCCTGGGTGCGCATTCGAGCGAGATCTACCACCTGCCGGCCGACGACCTGTACCTGGTCGGCACGTCGGAGGTGCCGCTCGCCGGGTACCACAAGGACGAGATCCTCGACGGTGAACGGCGGTACGCGGGCTGGTCGTCGTGCTACCGGCGTGAGGCCGGCTCGTACGGCAAGGACACCCGCGGCATCATCCGCGTGCACCAGTTCAACAAGGTCGAGATGTTCTCGTACGTGAAGCCGGAGGACGCCGAGGCGGAGCACGCCCGGCTGCTCGGGTGGGAAGAGGAGATGCTCGCCAAGATCGAGGTGCCGTACCGGGTCATCGACACGGCCACGGGCGACCTCGGCATGTCGGCGCACCGGAAGTTCGACTGCGAGGCGTGGGTGCCGACGCAGCAGAAGTACCGCGAGCTGACGTCGACCTCGAACTGCACCACGTTCCAGGCGCGCCGGTTGAACGTCCGCTACCGCGACGAGAACGGCAAGTCGCAGATCGCGGCCACGTTGAACGGCACGCTGGCCACGACGCGGTGGATCGTCGCGATCCTGGAGAACCACCAGAACGCCGACGGTTCGGTCACCGTGCCCGAGGCGCTGCGGCCGTTCATGGGCGGCCTGGAAGTCCTCGGGCCGAGCTGATGACGAGCTCCCGCTCCGGCGCCGCCGGAGCGGGACCGGTCTTCTGGCACGTAGTAGACCGGCTGGTGTCACTCCAGCGAGCTGATGAGGCCGTCTGTGACGTGCTTCGCGATCTCCAGTGCACCCGTTGCGGCCGGCGATGGCGCGTTGAGCACGTGCACCTGACGCGGAGCCGTCTCGATCAGGAAGTCGTCGACGAGCGACCCGTCCGGCAGCATCGCCTGCGCGCGCACGCCAGCCTCCGCACGCACCAGGTCGTCCTCGCGCACGGCGGGCACGAGCCGGGCCAGTGAGGCGGCGAAACGCTTGCGGGACAACGACCGCAGCACCTCTTCGACGCCGGTGCGGGCGTATTTGCGGGCGAGTCGCCAGGTGCCGGGGAAGCGGGCGACGTCGAGGACGTCAGCCGTGGAGACGTCGCTCCACCGGTAGCCCTCGCGGCGCAGCGCCAGCACGGCGTTGGGGCCGCAGTGCACCGAGCCGTCGAGCATCCGGGTCAGGTGCACGCCGAGGAACGGCAGCGTCGGGTCCGGCACCGGGTAGATCAGGCCGCGCACCAACGACGTGCGCCGCAGCTCGAAGTACTCGCCGCGGAACGGCACGATCCGCGCGGACGGCGTCAGCCCGGCGAGCCGCGCCACCCGGTCGCTGTGCAGGCCGGCGCAGTTCACCAGCGCGTCCGCCTTCACCACGCCCTGCGGTGTCGCCACCTCCACGCCACCGGCGACCGAACGGATGGCCAGCGCGGGTGACTGCAGGCGCAGGTCGTGCTCGGCCAGCAGCCCGACGAGCGCGGCGCACACCGCGGGGTAGTCGATGATCGCGGTGCTCTCCACCCGCAGCGCCGCGACGCACGACACCTCGGGCTCGTACTCCCGCGCCTCCGCGGCGGAGATCAGCTTCGCCGGGACGCCGTTGGCCTCCGCGCGTGCGGCGAGGTCGTGCAGCCGTGGCAACTCGTCGTCGGAGGCGGCGACCACGAGCTTGCCGCACACGTCGACCGGTACGCCGTGCTCACGCGCGAAGGCGACCATCGACGCGTTGCCGGCGACGGACATCCGTGCCTTCAGCGAGCGCGGCTTGTAGTAGAGGCCGGCGTGCACGACGTTGCTGTTGTGGCCGGTCTGGTGCGCACCCCAGGTGCGTTCCTTCTCCAGCACCGTCACGCGGGAGCCCCGCGACGCCAACTCGGCAGCCACCGCGAGCCCGACGATTCCGCCACCGATCACCGCTACGTGTCGCACGGGGGACACGTTAACGGCCCAGCACGGGCAGAACGTCCGCCGCGACCTCCTCCAGCACGGACTCGCTGCCCGCGTACACGCCGTCGTGCCGCGGCCAGTGCGCGACGACGTCGGTGAAGCCCAGCTCGGCCGCCCTGCCCACGGCGTCGGTGAAGCACTGCGCGCTCGACAGCGAGTACACCGGCGCCGAGTCGAGGTTCAGGTAGCGGTGCATCCGCGTGGTGCGGCCCTCTGTGGCCAACGTCTCGGTGAACTGCTCGGACAGCGTCCGCACGCCGCGCCACCACGTCTCGGTGTCGTCGGTCGGCGGTCCGGTGGTGACCCAGGCCTGACCGAACCTCGCCGCGACCGCCATCGCCTTCGGGCCGTTCGCCGCGACGAGGAACGGCAGCCGCGGCCGCTGCACGCAACCGGGGGCGCTGCGGGCCTCCTCGGCCGCGTAGAACTCACCGCGCCACGACGTGCGGTCCTTCGCCAGCAGCTGGTCGAGCAGCTCGACGAACTCGGCGAACCGGGCCGTGCGGTCGCGCGGCAACGGCGGCCGCTGACCGAGCACGGTGGTGTCGTACCCCGCTCCACCTGCGCCGACGCCGAGGGTGAACCGCCCGTCGGACACGTCGTCGAGCGTCAGCAGGTCACGCGCGAACGGCACCGGGTGGCGGAAGTTCGGGCTCGCCACGAACGTGCCCAGCCGGATGTGCGAGGTCACCAGTGCGGCCGCCGAGAGTGTCGGGACCGCGCCGAACCACGGGCCGTCGACCAGGTCGCGCCAGCCGAGGTGGTCGTAGGTCCACGCGTGGTGGAAGCCGTACTCCTCGGCGGCACGCCACTTGGGCTCGGCCATCCACCACCGGTGTTCGGGAAGGATCACGATTCCAGCGCGCACGCTCGTACGGTAACCAGCTGTTCAGCCACCGACGAACTTGGACCAGGCACCATGGGCGAGTGGAACAGCCCAGATTGGTCGCATCGGACGTCGACGGAACACTGCTCACCCCGCGCGAGGAGGTCAGCCCGCGCACGGCCGGGGTCGTCGGCCGCGTGCTCGCGGCGGACGTGCCGTTCGTGCTCGCCACCGGCAGGCCGCCTCGCTGGGTGCCGAAGATCGCCGAGCAGGCGGGACTCGACGGGCTGGCCGTCTGCGCGAACGGCGCGGTGCTCTACGACATCGGCCGCGACGAGATCATCTGGGCGCACACGCTCGACCCGGTCCGGCTGGGCGACATCGTCGCCGCCATCGATGCGGCGCTGCCGGACTGCACCTACGCGGTCGAACGCGTCGGCGGCGTGCACGACGACGCGACGTTCATCGCCGAGCTGAGCTACTCCCACCCGTGGCCAGAGGGCCCGAACGTCGGCCTGAGCAGGGCCGAGACGCTCGGTTTCCCGGCGACCAAGCTGCTGGTCCGGCACACGGGCATGACCAGCGGCGAGATGGCCGCCGGGATCGGCGAGGTGCTCGACGGCCAGGTGGACGTGACCTACTCCACGAACAACGGCCTGGTCGAGCTCGCGGTGCACGGCGTGACCAAGGCGACCGGGCTCGCCGACGTGGCCGAGCGGCTCGGGGTCGACCGGCGGGACGTGATCGCGTTCGGTGACATGCCGAACGACGTGGAGATGCTGACCTGGGCCGGCCACGGCGTGGCGATGGCGAACGGGCACGAGGTCGCGCTCGCCGCCGCCGACGAGGTCACCGCGCCCAACTCGGAGGACGGCGTCGCGCAGGTCCTCGAGCGCTGGTTCTGAGACGCCGGGGAAGGGCACGTCAGCCGTCCGGGTACCGTGAAGCGCTCGCGAACCAGGTCATGAGCCCGCCGCGGTGGGGGACATCCCCGGCGTCAGCCCGTTGAACCGAGGAAATTCTGATGAATGCACTGGTAATCCTGGCGTTCTTCGTGCCGGGACTGGTCGTCGGCACGGCGTTGCGCCTGAGGGGCTGGGCGCTCGTCGGTGGCGCGCCCGCGCTGACCGCCGGCGTCATCGCGCTGGGCACCGTGGTGCTGGGTCCCCTCCACATCTACTGGAACCTGCTGAGCGTCTCGCTGTGGACACTGGTGCTCGCGGCGTTCCTCGGCCTCATCACCTGGCTGGTGCGGCGCAGGAACAACGCGGGTGACCCGATCCTCGAGCCGAAGCGCTCGCTGGGCGAACACCTGATGATCGCCGCCGGTGTCGTGGTGGGCGCCGGGTTCGGCGTCTTCACGTACCTGCGCGGCCTCGGCTACCACCTCGACACGGTCAACCAGGACTGGGACGCGCCGCACCACGGCAACGCCGTTCGCTGGATCGCCGAGCACGGCACCCCGCTGCCGTCCGCGCTCGCGCCGCTCGCGAACCTGCCGGAGGGTGCGAGCTACTTCTACCCGAACACCTACCACGCACTGCTCGCGCCGCTGCTGGACACGGTCGTCCCGATGCCGCAGCTGCTGAACCTCGGCGCCATGGCGATCATCGTGGCGTGGGTGGCGGGTGTGGCGGCACTGGCGGCCACCTGGCGCATGCCCGCTGTCGCGGCCGCCGCCGCCGCGGTCACCGCGACGTGGTTCACCGCGTTCCCGTACGACTCGCTGTGGCGCGGCCCGCTGTGGCCCTACGTCGCCGGTGTCGCGATGATCCCCGGTGCACTCGCGATCGCGCGCAAGATCCTCACCGTGAAGGGCCTCACGGGCCCGCTCGGACTCGGCCTCTCCTTCGCGGGTCTCACCGGTCTGCACACCAGTCTCGCGTTCGTGGCGGCCACCTACGGCATCGTGCTGCTCGCGGCGTTCGTCTTCAAGCTCGAGCCGATCGACTGGAAGAACAGCCGCAAGCGGCTCATCGCGACGGCCGCGTGGGCACTGGCCTGCCTGATCCCGATCATGCTGCCCGCGCTCTCGCAGTCCGCCGGCGTGACCGGCGCGCAGTGGGACGAGTTCGCGTCACCGGCAGAGGGCATCGGCCAAGTGCTGTTGTTCTCGCCGACCAGCGCTTTCCCGCAGTGGTTCCTGGGCCTTGCCGCGATCGTCGGCATCTGGCTCATGATCAGGCACCGCCGCCTGGTCTGGGTTGTCGGCGCGTGGGTCGTGTTCGGTGCGCTCTACGCCGCGTGCGCCTCGCTGAACAACGCCGTCATCAACATCCTGTCCGGCCCGTTCTACAACGACGCGTGGCGCTTCGCCGCACTGCTGCCCCTGGCGGGCGCACTCGCCGTCGGCGAGCTGACCTGGACCGTCTCCGCCAAGGTCACCGAGAAGTTCGGCTCGCGGGTGTCGACGCCGCGCGCGGCGTTCGTGGTGCCGGTGGTCGTGGCCCTCGCGTTCGGCGCTGTGCTGGGCGTGCTGAGCAAGGGCGGCTACATCGGCCGCAACTCCCACGCGATCTCCATCACCAACCGCTCGGGCGACACGGTGAGCCCCGGCGAGCGCGAGGCGTACCAGTGGCTCTCCCAGCACTCCAAGGGTCACCCGGTCATGAACGACCGTCAGGACGGTTCGGTGTGGCTGTACGCCCTCGCCGGCGTCCAGCCGATGGAGTGGTCGTACTACGGCGCCAAGGAGGAGACCGACCAGGGCATCCTCACGCGGCACCTGCAGGACATCGACAAGGACCCGAAGATCCGGCAGATCATCGACGAGCACGGCATCAAGTACGTGCTCTTCGGTGTCGGCTACGTGCGGCCGTACACGATTCCCGCGCCGGGTTTGCAGACCCTCGACAAGCTGCCCGAGATGAAGAAGGTCTACGAGAACCCGCAGGCGCGTGTCTACGAGATCCTCCCCGCCGGGAGCAACGGCCGGTCCTGAGCCACGCAGAAGGGAAAGGGCCCACCGCGATCCGCGGTGGGCCCTTTCCCTTCTCCCAGGTCCTGTTCGACCGTCCAGATCAGACGTAACCGAGCTGCTGCAGCGTGTCCGCGATGATCTCGCTCGGGTGGTACTTGTCCAGCGTGGACGGACGGCGCAGCGACTCGTAGTTCTCCAGGAAGTGCTGGAGCTTCGAGGTCTCCATGCCGGTCAGCACGATGTTGCCGCCGATGCCCTGCTGCCGCTCGGTGTGCGTGCGGTGGATCGCCGCCGGCATGCCGATGTAGGAGCACTCCTCCTGCAGACCGCCGGAGTCGGTGACGACGAACTTGGCGCGCGCGAGGATCGGCAGGAACTTCAGGTAGCGGCGCTTGTGCTGCAGGATGAAGTTCTCGCCGTCGAAGAGGTCGTGCCACTTGAAGCGCTCGATCCGCTCCCGCTCGGGGGCGCCGGCCAGGTAGAGGATCGGCGTCTTCGCCGACGCCTTCTTCAGCATTTCGAGGACCTCGCGGTACTTCTCCGGGCGCGACAGCAGCTCGAAGCGGTGCAGCGTGGCGAGGCCGAACTCCTCGGGCAGGTCCTCGGTGGTGGTCGAGTTGATGGCCAGGCGCATCGCGTCGATGACCGTGTTCGCCTCGGTGTTCACCACCACGCCGCGGGCCTTGCGCAGGTTGTGCACCTCGCGCTCGGTCGGGGCGAAGTGGACGTCGGTGACGACCGTCGCGATGCGGCGGTTGATCTCCTCGGGGAACGGGGAGGCCAGGCTGCCGGAGCGCAGGCCCGCTTCGACGTGCGCGACGCGGGCGCCGAGCAGGCGCTTGCCGACGAGGCTGCCGAACGGGGTCGTGAACGTGTCGCCGTGCACGATGACCAGTCCCGGCTTGCCGTCGGCCGTCAGCGAGGCGCGCAGTTGCTTGCGCTGGCCGAAAACGGTCCGCGTGATGGCGGTCGCCCACGCGGGCACCTGCTTCGGCGTCTCCAGGTTGCGGGCCTTGCCGCGCGGCACGAGCCACAGGTCTGGTTCGGGGAGCTGGAGGTCCTCCAGCACATCTGCTACCTCGTCGACGTGCTGTGCGGTGAACCACAGCAGCGGCTTGGTGCCGCGGGCGACGAGAGCGTGATAAACGGGCGCCACCTTGATGAGTTCAGCGGTGGTACCGGCAATGAAGGCGATCACGGGAAGGACCCCTGAAGCTCGGGATCAACGGACCGCCTGGATACTGTCAGGTGTGACGAGCAGGAGCAAATCCCTCGACAACGTCCCCACCCTCAGCATCGTGATCCCGGTCTACAACGAGCCTGACTGGATCGGGCGATCGGTGGGAGCACTCAGGACCGCGCTGGCCCGCGCCGAATGGCCCGCACAGATCGTGGTCGTCGACGACGGCAGCACCGACGAGACGCCGAAGCGGCTCGCGGAGCTCGGTGACGTCACCGTCATCTCCCAGGAGAACAGCGGCCGGTTCGCCGCCCGTCTCAACGGCGTGCAGGCGGCGCACGGAGAGCTGGTCCTGCTCATCGACAGCCGCGTCATCATCGACGAGAACTCGTTCGTCTTCCTGCGCGAGCAGCTGGCCGAGCACCCGGAGCGCCGGGTGTGGAACGGCCACATCAACACCGACACCAGGGGCAACCCGTACGCGGGCTTCATGCAGGGCCTGGTCTCGGTGGGCTGGCGCCGCTACACGGCGAACCCGCGGCTGGTGTCGTTCGGAGCTGACGAGTTCGACTCGTACCCCAAGGGCACCACCGCCTTCCTGGCGCCGCGGGAGACCCTGCTGCGTGCCGCGAAGTCGTTCGAGTCGCTGTTCGACGACCCGCGGCTGGCAAGCGACGACACCCGCATGCTCCGCTCGATCGCCGAGGAGCAGCGGATCTGGCTCGCTCCCGGTTTCGCGGCGCAGTACAACAGCCGCGACTCGCTGAAGAAGTTCGTGAAGCACGTCTACTTCCGCGGCACCACGTTCGTCGACAGCTACCTCGACTCGCCCGGCCCGGTCCGCAACGCGTTGTTCGGTGCCGGTGTGCTCGGCGTCGTGGGCCTGTTCGTCCTCGCCAAGTTCCCGAAGATCGGCGTCCTGCTGGGCCTCACGGGCTGGGCGGCCGCCGGTGTGGTGGTGCGCAGGTCCGGTGCGACCAAGGACCAGACGTTCGCGGTGATGCGCCTGCTGCCGTTGTTCGCCGCGGTGTTCGGCGCCGGCGTGGTGCGGGGCCTGGCGATGGCTGCGAAGAAGGCCGTCCGCAAATGACCGAGAAGACCGCGGGCAAATCGCTGGGCGTGGTGGGCCTGGCGGTCTTCCTCTCGGCGGCCCTGGGATACCCCGTGCTGATCGTCGCCGGCCGGGGGCTGAACCCTGCTGACGGCGCCGTGTTCCTCGCGTTCTGGGGCGTCGTGTTCGGCATCGGCAGCGCGCTGAGCCCGATCGAGCAGGAGGTGTCCCGGCTGTCCGCTCACGCGGACCTGCGTGGCGGGCGGGTCGGCCCGACCGCACTGCGCACCGTCGCCGTCGCCGTCATCGCGGTCGGTGTGCTCGGTGCGGTGCTCGCGCTGCCTCCGGTCGCCGAGCGGATCTACAGCGCTGACGACATCTCGCTGGGGTTGATCGCCCTCGCGTCGTCGGTGGCGTTCGCGCTGCAGTTCGGCACCAGAGGCGTGCTCATCGGGTTCCGCGAGGTCAAGCCGTACGGCGGCCTGCTGGTGACCGAGGCGGGAGTGCGCATCCTGCTGCTCTGCGCGCTGCTCGTGCTGGGCGTCACGGGCCTGCTGCCGATCTCCGTGTCGGTGGCGCTCGGTTCGTTCGCATTCCTGCCGTTCCTGGTGAAGGCGCGCAAGCACGTCGACTTCGTCGGCGACGCCGAGCCGTGGAGTGTCGTGGCCCGGCGGACGCTGCTGCTGATGCTGAGCGCGGGACTCACCGCGTCGGTGCTGACCGGGTATCCGGCCGTGGCGAAGTTCTTCGCGGCCAAGGAAGACCTCGACGCGTTGGGCAGTCTGTTCTTCGCGCTGAGCTTGGCCCGCGTGCCGTTGCTGCTGCTGTCACCGGTGCAGGCGATGGCGGTGCCGACGGTGGTGCGGCTGCTGCAGGACGAGGACGGGCATCGCAGGCTCGTCTCGCTGCTGATCAGGGGAACGCTCGCGGCGTTCGTGCTGGCCGGTCTCGGCGGGCTGGCGGGCTGGCTGATCGGCCCGTGGGGGGTGCGGCTGCTCTTCGGCGACCAGCACGTCGTCGCGGGGTGGGCGGTCGCGGGGCTGGTGTGGTCCTCGGTGCTGCTGGGAGCGGTGTTGCTGCTGGCGGCCGTGCTGGTGGCCCGCAAGCAGCCAGGACGCGTGCTGCTGACGTGGGCCGTCGTCGCCGCGATGAGCGTCCTGGTGCTCGCGTTCACACCGGGTGACATGGTGTTGCGCAGCGTATTTGGCCTGGTCGTCGCGCCCACGGTGGGCGTTTTCGTGGCACTGGGGCTGGTTGTTCGGGCTGGTTCCCGTGACACGTCCGTGACTGGTTAGGCTGACGCCCGTGTCTGACTCGGTCGACTACCGGCGAGTGCTGATCGTTCTGCCTGCTCTCAACGAAGAGCAGAACATTGAGAAGATCATCGCCGAGGTGAAGGCAACCCTGCCCGGCGTCGGCGTCCTCGTCGTCGACGACGGCTCGACCGACCGCACCTCGCTGCGTGCGCGCGAGAGCGGTGCCCAGGTGGCGCGGCTCGCCGTGAACCTCGGCGTGGGCGGCGCGATGCGCACCGGTTTCCGGTACGCGGTGCGCAACGACTACGACGTCGTCGTCCAGGTCGACGCGGACGGCCAGCACAACCCGGCCGACGTGCCCGACCTCCTCCGCAAGCTGGACGGCGCGGACCTCGTGATCGGTGCCCGGTTCGCCGGCAAGGGCGAGTACAAGGCCCGCGGCCCGCGCAAGTGGGCCATGACGGTGTTCGCGCTCGTGCTCTCGGCCCTGTCGAGGGAGAAGCTCACCGACGTGACGTCGGGCTTCAAGGCCGCCGGTCCCCGTGCGGTGCGCCTCTTCGCTCAGCACTACCCGGCGGAGTACCTCGGCGACACGCTGGAGTCGCTCGTCATGGCGGTGCGGGCCGATCTGAAGATCACGCAGGTGCCGGTGGCGATGCGGGTGCGGGCAGGCGGCACGCCCTCCACGTCTCCGGTGAAGTCCGCGGTGTACCTGGCACGGGCCACCTTGGCCCTCGTGCTCGCCATCGTGCGGCGCGGGCCCAAGACCAACGCCATCGAAGCCGCCTGAGGGGTTCGCGGTGTCCGAGTTCCGGTTGTTCGCAGTGCTGATCGCGGCACTCGTGTTCATCGTCGTGGTCGAAATGCTGCGACGTCGCAAGCTCCGCGAGAAGTACGCGGCGATGTGGCTGATCGTCAGCCTCGGCGTGGTCGCGCTGGGGGTCGTCCCCGGCCTGCCGACGTGGCTGTCCGGGCTGACCGGAGTCCAGCTCGCTGCGAACTTCGTGCTCGCGGCCGCCGCGTTCGTGCTGCTCTTCGTCGTGCTGCAGCTCTCCAGCGAGGTGGGGCACCTCGAAGAGGAGGTTCGCACCACGGTCGAGGAAATCGCGTTGTTGCGCTGTGATCTGGAGAACGTGCGCGCGCAGCTCGAAGAGCGCGTGAACAGCGCGGAAGAACAGTTCCTGCGCAGCCGGTCCTGATTCGGGCCCGAATACTCCGGAGCCTGCTCGGCTTCCAGTTCCCCGCCGGGAGAGCGGGTGCCGGTCGTGGCGCTGACGCCGCCGGCGGAGATCGCAACGCTGCGAACAGAGCCCGAAGGCGTGCGCGCGGAGCCGGACAGGCGTGTGACCTGCGTCTAAGAGCAACTTCTCCAAGTGCAGCCCTGAATTCCGGTTACTCCGCGCGTGCAGGTAACCTCGCTTGCCGTGAGCTTCGCAGGTTATGACCTGATCGTCGTCGGTTCCGGATTCTTCGGCCTCACGGTCGCCGAGCGCACCGCCTCCCAGCTGAACAAGCGGGTCCTGGTGGTGGAGCGGCGTGACCACATCGGAGGCAACGCCTACTCGGAGGCAGAACCCGAGACAGGCATCGAGGTGCACCGCTACGGCGCGCACCTGTTCCACACGTCCAACAAGCGGGTGTGGGAGTACGTGAACGAGTTCACCTCGTTCACGAGCTACCAGCACCGCGTGTTCGCGATGCACAACGGTCAGGCGTACCAGTTCCCGATGGGTCTCGGCCTGCTGTCGCAGTTCGTCGGCCGGTACATGTCGCCGGAGGACGCGCGGGCGTGGGTCGCCGAGCAGGCCTCGGAGATCGACACCAAGGACGCGAAGAACCTCGAGGAGAAGGCCATCTCGCTGGTCGGCCGTCCCCTCTACGAGGCGTTCATCAAGGCCTACACGGCCAAGCAGTGGCAGACGGACCCGAAGGAGCTGCCCGCGGCGGTCATCAGCCGCCTGCCGGTGCGCTACACGTTCGACAACCGCTACTTCAACGACACCTACGAGGGTCTGCCGGTCGACGGCTACACCGCGTGGCTCGAGAAGATGGCGGACCACCCGAACATCGACGTCAAGCTGTCCACGGACTACTTCGACATCAAGGACGAGATCCCGGCCGGCACGCCGGTCGTCTACACCGGCCCGGTCGACCGCTACTTCGACTACTCGGAGGGCTGGCTCGGCTGGCGTACCCTCGACTTCGAGCAGGAAGTGCTGCCGATCGGCGACTTCCAGGGCACGCCTGTCATGAACTACAACGATGCGGACGTGCCGTACACGCGCATCCACGAGTTCCGTCACTTCCACCCGGAGCGCGAGTACCCGGGCGACAAGACGGTTATCGTGCGGGAGTTCTCCCGCGCGGCGGAGAAGGACGACGAACCGTACTACCCGATCAACACGGCTGAGGACCGCGCCAAGCTCGAGCGTTACCGCGAACTGGCCAAGAAGGAAGCCGCGGAGCGCAACGTGATCTTCGGCGGGCGACTCGGCACGTACAAGTACCTGGACATGCACATGGCGATCGGGTCGGCGCTGAGCGTGTTCGACAACAAGATCGCTCCGCACCTGGCGTCCGGTCAGGCGCTGGACGGGTCGCTGGAGGACTGAATCGCAATGCCGGGCAAGACCAACCTCGTGGAGCACGAGGCGCCGGAGAAGCTGCTGACGCAGCGCGGCCTGTTCGCAGGGCCCTCGCAGATCGTCTCGGAGGACCTGTACGCCGAGGTGAAGCGCGGGATCGCGGACCGGGAGCGCCACCGCATGGTGGTGCACCCGAACGCCACGGTCTCCATGAACACCTACTTCGGCCGATTCCCCGCGTCGTACTGGCAGCGGTGGTGCGTGAGCCCAGAGGTGGAGCTCGAGCTCGAGGTGACCGGCTCCGGCCAGGTCGCCCTCGTGGCCTCGGACTCCGAGGGCGAGACCCGCATGGTCGCCGCAGAGAAGTTCGCCGGCGCGAAGAAGCAGAAGGTGCGCCTCTCCGCGAAGATCGACAAGTTCACCGACGGCGGTGGCCTGTGGTTCGACGTGACCACCGCCGAGGACTCCCTCGTGGTGGAGCAGGTCCGCTGGACCGTCGCGCCGCCGAAGACGGTGCGTCCGACGGCCGTGGTCATCTGCACGTTCAACCGCGTGGACGACTGCCTGAACACGATGGCCGCCCTCGCGTCCGACCCGGAGCCGCTGGAGCTCGTCGACACGATCTACGTGGTCGACCAGGGCACCGACGCCGTCGAGTCGCGTGAGCGGTTCGCCGAGGTCTCGGCGGCACTCGGGGCCAAGCTGCGCTACATCCGGCAGCCGAACCTCGGTGGCGCCGGCGGCTTCACCCGCGGCCTGTACGAGGTCACCGAGATCGACCACGCCGAGCACGCCAACGTCCTGTTCATGGACGACGACGTGCTGTGCGAGCCCGAGATCGTCATCAGGCTCACGGCGTTCGCGAACCGCACGACGCAGCCGACGATCGTCGGCGGTCAGATGCTCTACCTGCTGCACCCGAACTTCCTGCACGTCGGCGCCGAGTACGCGAACCTCGACACCCTCGCGCCGGGCCAGGTCGTGGACGGCGCGCTGTTCAACGCCGACCTCACGGGCTACGACGAGGAGACGGGCAAGCGCAACGTCCAGGACAAGCGCGTCGACGCCGGCTACAACGGCTGGTGGTCGTGCCTCATCCCGTCGGAGATCGTGAAGGCGGTCGGCTACCCGCTGCCGCTGTTCTTCCAGTGGGACGACATCGAGTACGGCTACCGCGCGCGGGCCCAGGGCTTCGCCACGGTTTCGCTGCCCGGCGCGGGCGTGTGGCACGCGGACTTCCACTGGAAGGACTGGGACGACTGGCACAGGTACTTCAACCTGCGCAACGCCCTGATCACCTCCTCGCTGCACAGCCGCTTCGACCCGCGGATGATCGTGCGGGGCATGGCGAAGCAGTTCGCCACGTACATCCTGGGCATGCAGTACGGCCTCGCCGCCACCCAGCTCAAGGCGATCGAGGACTTCCTCAAGGGCCCGGACTTCCTCAAGGACGGCGGCGTGCAGGCGGCGGCGGACATCCGCAAGCTGCGTGCCGAGTACCCGGAGACGGTGCGGCACCCGGCGTCGGAGATCCCCGGTTTCAAGCCGGGCAGCCTGCCGATGATCAGCGCGGCGCCGGCGCCGAAGCTGATCGCGCCGGTGTTCGTCAAGCGGCTCATGAACCAGCTGCTCGGCAAGTCCGTGCACGAGGCGGGCGCCGTTCCCGCCGGTGACTCGGCGTGGTGGCACGTCTCGCTGTTCAACACGGCGGTCGTGACCGACGCGTCGCAGGAGGGCGTGCGGGTCCGCAAGCGGGACAAGGAACTCGCGGTGCGTCTGTCCAAACAGGGCGCCAAGGTCTTCCGCGAGCTCTACCGCAAGGCCCCGGAGGCGCAGCGCGCCTACCGGGAGGCGATGGGCCAGCTGACCAGCCGCGAGACCTGGTCGCGGTTGTACGACCTCTGAACCACACAACGTGTCGCGTGGGCGGTCCGGATCTTCCGGGCCGCCCTCTCTACTGATCGGGGGACCGGTTCCGTGGACCAGAACTGCGTGCTGCAACGGGTGATCCTGCCCAGGGACGAGGACCCGCTCGACGTCCGGCCGCTCTACCTGGACGAGCCGGATTCGGTGCACTGCCACGTCGCGTCCCGCCGCAGCACCACGGTCCCCCCGTCGGCGAAGGTCTCCTTCGCCACGTACTTCAACGCTTTCCCGGCCTCCTACTGGAAGCGCTGGACGATCGTCGAAGAGGTCGTGCTTCGCCTGGTCGTGCGCGGCACGGGTCGCGTCGACGTGTACCGCTCGCGCCCGTCCGGCGACATCATCCACATCGAGGGGCAGTACGTCCGCGACGCGGCCGAGTGGGTCGAGGTCGAGTTCGCGGTGTCGCTCAAGCCGTTCGAGGACGGCGGCTGGATCTGGTTCGACGTCTTCACCGACAACGCGCCGCTGGAGATCCGCGAGGCGGCGTGGACGGTCCGCGAACCGTTGCCACCGCAGAAGGTCGCCATCGGCATGGCCACCATGCGCCCGGTCGACGCCGTGATCGCGCTGCGCGCGCTCGGCGAGGACAAGGCCGTGCTCGACGTGCTCAGCAACGTGTTCGTCGCCGACCAGGGCCCGGTGAAGGTCCGTGCCACCGAAGGCTTCGCGGAGGCCGCCGCGGTCCTCGGTGACCGGCTCGTCGTCATCGAGCAGGACAACCTGGGCGGTTCCGGCGGGTTCACCCGCGGCATGTTCGAGGCGATCGAGAACACCGACGCCGACCAGATCATGTTGATGGACGACGACATCCGCCTGGAGCCGGACGCTCTGCTGCGCTCCAACGCGTTCGCTCGTGCCGCCGCCCAGCCCGTCGTCGTCGGCAGTCACATGCTGAACCTGCACTCGCGGTCGCGCCTGCACAGCTTCGGCGAGATCGTCGACCTCAACTCGTGCTTCTGGCGCGCGGCACCGGGCGCGGTCACCGACCACAACTTCGCCACGGACTCGTTGCGGGACACCAAGGAACTGCACCCGCGCATCAACGCCACCTACAACGGCTGGTGGATGTGCCTGTTCCCGCGAGAGGTCGTGCGCCGCAGCGGTTACCCGTTGCCGCTCTTCATCAAGTGGGACGACGCGGAGTACTCGCTGCGAGCACTGGAACGCGGCTTCCCGACGGTGTCGCTGCCGGGTTCCGCGGTCTGGCACATGCCGTGGACCGACAAGAACGACTCGACGGACTGGCAGGCGTACTTCCACACGCGGAACCGCCTGATCCTCGCCGCGCTGCACAGCCCGTACGACGTGAAGAACGGGATCCTGAAGCACGGCCTGAAGCTGACGCTGCGGCACCTGCTCTCCATGGAGTACTCGACGGTCGCGTTGCAGCAGAAGGCGATCGAGGACTTCCTCGCCGGCCCCTCGCTGCTCTTCGACTCGCTGCGCACCGCACTGCCCGAGGTGCGCAAGCTGCGGGCCGAGTACTCCGACGCGCAGACCTTGCCGTCGGCGCGCGAGTTCCCGCCGCCGACGTTCGACCAGGTCCGCGCCGAGGCGATGCTGCAGCCGTCGTCGTCGAAGATCACCACGGCGAAGCGCGCGGCCAAGTCCCTGCTGCACAACTTCCGCCAGCCCTCTCCGGACGCCGCGGGCAGCCCGCAGATGAACGTGCCGGCGTTGAGCGCCAGGTGGTTCCTGCTCGGCAACCTGGACAGCGCGACGGTCTCCACCGCTGACGGCACGGCGGTGGCGTTCTACAAGCGCGACCCGAAGGAGTTCCGCGCGCTCGCCAAGCGAGCCGCCCGCAACTACCGGCGGCTCGGCCAGGAGTGGGACCAGCTCAAGCGGGTGTACCGGGCCGCGCTCCCGGAACTGACCTCCACCGAGTCGTGGCGCAAGGTGTTCGAACACTGATCACGGCGGCCCGGCTCCACCCCCAGGAGAGCCGGGCTCTCGCTGGTGCTGACTCTGTCGGGCCTGCCTGCAAGAAACCTCTAAAGCGTCTGCAAACCCGTTGCCACGTGGCGCAACCAGGTCACGTTGGCGGCGAGATCCGCGCTGGTCACCCCAGCCGGCACGGAGTCGGCACCCGAGCGGACGGGTGGCTCGCCGGTCCGGTGGCGGCGCAGGCCTGCCGCGAGCATGGCGGCCTCGGCGAACGCGGCCCGGACCTCCGGGTCGCGCTTTTTCAGCCGCGGGTCCGCCAGGGCACGTTCGTGGTCAGCGACGTCGCAGTGGTCGAGCAGGGCGCGGCGGGCGTCCCAGATCTGCACCACGCGCAGGTGCAGCCGCAGTGAGAGATCCCCGACCGCCCACTTCTCGTCGAGGCGCCGCGCGAACTCCGTGCTCCACGGCCGGTCGAAGTGGCGCAGCGTCCAAGCGGCGAGCCGGGACGGGCCGATCGACATGCGGACGTGCGGGAACGCGCTGGTCAGCGCGAACCAGAGCGGGTGGAGCCGCTGGTGGGTGCGGAACATGGTCCATCCCCGGATGGCCGCGGACAGCCGCGGGCCCCAGCCCGGCACCGTGATCCCGATCAGGATGAACGGCAGCGAGAGCGTGATGAGCCACCCGGTGACCGAACCGTCCTTGATCATGATCGGCCGGCCGACCAGGTCGAGAACGATCAACGTCGCACGCACCGCGCAGTACCCGGCGGCCAGCACGTAGCCGATCGTGCCCACCGCGAGCCCGCGCCGGATCCACGGTTCGTCGGCCAGCCGCGACCACTTCCACGCCAGGCGCGCCGCGGCGGCGACCATCACGGCGAGGTAGCCGGTGAAGATCACGAGGTAGATCGAGCTCACCGGTCCGGCTGCGTGGTCGGACACGTGCGATGCGGTGAAGTCCTCCGGTGACGCGGCGATCGCCGGCACCAGTGCCGCGACCAGGACGACGACCAGTGCGACGCCGTGCCGCCGGACGTGCTTGACCGCGTCGTCCCGCTCGTGGGCCATGAACACGTACGCGCAGTAGCCCAGGTAGATGCCGATCATCGGGAGCACGTGCTGCGTGGTCCCGATGAAACGCGTCAGGCCGGACACCGGCCGAGTCGCCTCTGCGCCGTAGTTGAGCAGGCCGAGGCACAGGCTGAACGCGAAGCTCTGCGTGCCGAGCCACGCCGCGCACAACGCGAAGTTGCCCGGCTTCCGGCGCACCCGCAGCATCAGGTAGAACGCGCAGACCGTCGCGATGGTCGACGAGATCACGGTGGGGTCGAGCAGGACCGTCACGAGCCGGCCTGCCGGTTCATCAACGCGGCCACGAACCGGGAGCTCGCGTCCGCGACGGCGCGCGACCGGTTCGGCAGCGGCACCATGCTCCGCGCGGCACCGGCCCGCAGCCACATCAGGGCCGCGGCGATCTCGGCGACCTTCTCCTCGACGCCGGAGTAGCCGTCCCGCTTGGCGAACCGCTGGGCCGTCTCGACCAGTTCCGGCTCCAGCTCGGTCATCTCGTCGTCGGTGAGGTCCTGCAACGACGTGCCGCGGTGCTCGAACAGCACGTGCGCGGCCTCGTGCATGATCACGTGCTCCTGCTGCAACGGCGGAAGCCTCTCGTCGAACACGATCACGAGGTCCTTCTCGCGTTCGATCACCAGCCCGCCGGCGCCATCACGGGGCAGCGGTGCCGGAAACAGGCTGATCCGCTTGCCGCGCCGCACGGAGATCTGTTCGAGCAGGGCGTCGAGGTCGAACGGCACCGGCCACGTCAGCCCGTCGAGCGTCCGGTCGATGAGCCGCCGCAACGTGGCGAGGTCGGTGTCCTCGGACCGCAGCGGGTCGGTCACTCGTTCTTCTCCGCCTCACCGAGCTCCTCGATGAGTTTCGCGACCGTGAGCAGGCTTTCAGGGGAGAGGCTGCCCAACCGTGCGTTGATGCCCTTCACCCCGTTGCGCTCGGCGGCCTCCTGCAACCGCCGCGCCGCAGCCAGCGAGTCGAGCTCCTGATCGGCCGCCGCGGCCCGTTCGTCGTCGAGGAAGTAGCTCACCTTGACGCCGAAGAACTGGGCCAACGCCTCCAGCGTCTCGACCTTGGGGTTGGTCTCCTGACCGGTCCGCAGCTTCCACACCGTGGTGCGCGACTTGCCGATGTGCTCGCCGATGACCTGGTCCGCGACGGACTCGGTCCCGTCCCGCTCGGCCTTCTTCGCGATCAGGCCGGTCAGGGCGTCCGCGAGTGTGCGACGGCCGTCTGCTGTGGCCACGTGACCCCCATCGTGTTCACTAAACTTTACTTGACAGCTCTCCCGGGCCGCCCATATTGTCGCTCCCGTCGCCTGATCGGACCTCCCCTGGGTATTGGTCGGGCGATCAGCTGGGGGGCTGGGGGTTGTCGTTGGCGGCTCGTGCCATTTTGGCGCGGGCAGCCAACGACAAAATTTCTTCTCTTTCACCCCTTGATGCCGGTTTCCGTCGCACCGCGGACGAGCAGGCGCTGCAGCGCGACGAAGACCACCACCAGAGGCGTGATGGAGATCGCAGCCGCCAGGAACAGCTGCGTGACCTCGATCGACTGCGCGGTCAGGAACGTCGAGAGCGCCACCTGCACGGTCCACGAGTCCTGGTCCTGCGCGATCACCAGCGGCCAGAGGAACTGGTTCCACGACGTCACGAACGCGATCACGCCCAGCGCGGCGAAGAACCCCTTCGAGTTCGGCACCACGACCCGCCAGTACGTGCCCCAGTGCCCGAGCCCGTCGATCCGCGCGGCCTCCTCCAGTTCGCGCGGGAAGTTCAGGAAGTACTGCCGGAACAGGAACGCGGTGAACCCGCTGAACAGGCCCGGGATGACCAGTCCGCGCAGGTCCGAGACCCAGCCGAGGGACGACACGACCACGAACGTCGGCACGAACGTCACCGCCGCCGGGATCATCAGCGTCGCGACGACGAAGTACAGCACCACGTTCGCGTACCGGTACGGGATCCGGGCCAGGCCATAACCCGCCAGCCCGCACAGCAGCAGCTGACCCACCGTCTGCAGCACGGCGACGACCAGCGAGTTGACCATGCTGCGGACCATCGGCACGGCCGGGTTGCCGAACAAGGCGCCGAAGTTCTCCCAGTGGATCTCGCTCGGCCAGAACGTCCACTGCTGGGCGGTGATCTCCTGCTCGGTCGCCAAACCGTTGCGCAGCACCAGGTAGAACGGAACCAGGAACAGCACCGCCGCCATCGACAGCGCCAGGTACCTCAGCGCCTTCATCGCGTGATCACCTTGCCCTGCAACAACGTCACGCCCGCGATCAGCAGCGTGAGGATGACCGCGCCCGCGCTGCCGTGCCCGAAGTCCTGCCCGCCCGACCCCAGTGCCGTGTAGTAGAGGTAGATCAACGGCGGCCGCGCGAACGGCGGGTAGCCGCGGTCGGTCCCCAGCACGTTGTAGAACTCGTCGAACGCCTGGTACGCCGCGATGAGCAGCAACAGCACCACAGCGACCGACGTGGTGCGCAGCTGCGGCAGCGTGATGTACCGCAGCGTCTGCCAGCCACGAGAAGCACCGTCGATCCACGCGGCTTCGTAGAGGTGCTGTGGAATCCGCTGCAGCCCGGCGATGAAAAGGATCATGTAAAACCCGAGCTGCAGCCACAACCGCAACGTCACGAGCACCAGCCAGTACCAGGGCGGCGACGTCGACACGGTCCACGCGACCGGCTCCGCGCCGAACCACCCGAGCACGGTGTTCGCGAGCCCGAACCGCACCCCGTTGAAGATCGACAGCTTCCACACCAGCGACGCCACCACGTACGAGCACGCCGTCGGCAGGAAGAACACCGACCGGAAGAACCCCTGCATGAAGCTGATCTGGTTGACCAGCAACGCCAGCGCCAGCGCGAGCACGAACGTCAGCGGCACGATGAACGCCGCGAACACGCTGAACGTGCCCAGGCTCGACAGGAACGGCTGGTCCGTCAGCATGTCCGCGTAGTTGCGCAGCCCGACGAACTCGCTGGGCGTCACCGTGTTGCGGGCGTCGAAGAACGACAGCAGCAGGCTCCACCCGATCGGCACGTACACGAACACGAGCAGCCCGATCGCGAACGGCCCGACGAACAGCCAGAACGCGCGCCCGTTGTTCATCCGTACAAGCGCTTCAGCTCGTCCCGCACCTTCCCCGCGGCGGTTTTCAGCTCCTCATCGGCCTTGGCTCCATCCCGGACCACCCGCGAGACCGCGTCGTTGAACGCCGTGCGCATCACCGACGTCCAGTCCGGCGGGTTGGACGCCTTCGCGTTGTCCCGCACGAACTTCACCGCGTCGGCGGCCGCACCGGACGTCAGCTTCGAGGCCTTCTCGGAGATGCTCCTGCGCGGCGGGATGTGGAAGCCGTAGCTCAGGTTGAAGTCCTCCTGGTAGTCCGTCTTCTCGATCCACAGCCAGCGGACGAACTCCTTCGCCTCGTCGATCCGCTTCGACTTGGCGTTGACCATCGCCCCGAACGCGCCGACCGGCACGCTCGGCCGTCCGCCGGCACTCAGCTTCGGGAACGGCAGCACCCCGAAGTCGTCGCCCAAAGCCTTCTGCACGGCCGGAACCGCCCACAGCCCGGTCCACTGCATCGCGACGAGACCCTGGGTGAACGCGTCCGGCTCCGCCCAGTCCTTCACCGCGCCGAGCAGCATGGCGCCGCTCGTGTACAGCTCGCGCAGCTTGCCGATCGCCTGCGCCGCAAGGGGATCGTCGAACCCGACCTGGTGGTCCCGCACGTAGTCGAGCCCCGCCGACCACAGCGCCGGCCCGCCCAGCACCCCGCCACCACCGTCGTTGCCCGCGAAGATCCCCTTCACCCCGTCCCGGGTGAGCCTGCGCGCGGCCTCGACCAGCTCATCCACAGTGGACGGCGGCTGGACTCCGGCCTGAGCGAAGAAGCTCTTGCGGTAGAACAACATCTGCATGTCGACGGCTTGTGGGACCCCGTAGATCTTCCCGTCGACGGTGTGCGTCGCGAGAATCGACTCGGAGAAGTCGTTCTTGGCGGCGCCGAACACGTCGTCGAGCGGCACGACCTGATTCGCCCGCACCGAGCTGATCTGCAGGGTGGACTCGAAGACGTCCGGTCCGCCGTCTGACAGCAGGCTCGTCGCGAGCTTGGAGTCGTAGTCGCCGGGGTTCCACTGCACGTCGACCGGGATCTTGGGGTACGCCTTGGCGTACCGCTCCACGGCCTGCTGCACACCGGGCTCGCCGTAGGCGTGGTACCACTGCTTGAGGGCCTGGCCGCTGCCGCCCCGCCCGGTGTTCGAGCCGCACGCCGCGAGCAACGCGCTCGCGCCCGCCAAGGAAAGAAGTCTGCGTCGGGAGATCACTCATCACGTCTTACTCCGATCACCTCGGGTGCGCGAGCGGTTACTCGAAGTGCGCGACCACGACGTTGGAGAAGTTGACGACGTACTCCTGGCCGTCCGGGCCCGAGATCGGCTGCGTGTGGCCGTTGCGGACGATCTGGGTCAACCGCGGCGCGAGGTCGTCCCGCGTCTCGTTGGTGACCGTGAGAGTGATGGGGTTCGGGTTCGCGGCGAGGAACAGCACAAGTCGGCTCATGCCCACAGCAAACCGCGACCGAGTGCCGTGCTGAGGGCGGTTTCGCTGGTAGCGGTTCCGCCCTCAGCAGATCACTTGCGGAAGAAGCGCTCCCGCTGACCGAGGCGCACGAGCTTGAGCCACTCGACGAACGCCTTCGGATCCCGCTTCACGGCGAGGAAGTACAGGCCGAACCGGAACACCTCGAGCGCGCCCAGCTTCCGCATGCCCGGCTGCGAGAGCAGGTAACCGCGGTTGCGGTAGGTGTAGTAGCGCTTGATCGGGTTCTCCGGGTCCTGGGCGTGGAACTTGCCGCCCAGCATCGGCTTGAACTCGTCCGAGCCGTCCGGGTGCACGTACGCGACCCGCAGCGACGTGCCGAACGGCAGGCCGGAACGCACCATGCGGCGGTGGATCTCCACCTCGTCGCCGCGGAAGAACAACCGGTAGTCCGGCACGCCTACGACGTCGAGCGTGGACGCCCGGAACAGCGCGCCGTTGAACAGCGAGGCGATGCCCGGCAGGAAGTCGGTGCCGAGCTCGGCCGCCGAGCGCTTCCACGTCAGGCCGCGGCGCAACGGGAACGCGAGCTTGTCCGGGCTTTCGATGTTCGTGACGACCGGGGAGATCTCCGCCAGGTTGCGGCGCTCGGCCTCCTCCAGCAGTACCGCCAGCACGTTCTCGTCGGCGGGGCGGCCGTCGTCGTCGGCCAGCCACACCCAGTCCGCGCCCAGCGAGAGCGCGTGCAGGATGCCGAGCGCGAAACCGCCCGCGCCACCGAGGTTGCGGTGCGAGGGCAGGTAGGTCGTGGAGAGCGGGCACTGCTCGACGAGGTCGTCGACCGGCTGGTCAGGGCCGTTGTCGACGACGACCAGGTGGTCGGGGACACGGGTCTGGGTCGCGAGCGCCTTGAGCGACTCGGCCAGCAGCTCGCGGCGGTGGCGGGTGACCACCACCGCGACGACAGAGCCTTTGGGCAGTGCCTGGAGGTTCACGGTCTATTCGCCGCCATTTCCAGTGAGGACGGGAGTCTCGTGGGGCAGGTGCCGCCCCTCGAACGGATCGTGACCCTTGTACGCGGTCAGCACCTCGCGCAGGTCACCGTGCATCTTCACGTGACCCTCGTCCATCCAGATCGCGGTGTCGCAGAACTCCGCGAGGAACTCGTCGGAGTGGTTCGCGAACACGAGCAGACCGGAGCGGGCCACCAGGTCCTTGAGCCGGTCGCGGGCCTTCGCCATGAACGCGGCGTCGACCGCGCCGATGCCCTCGTCGAGCAGGAGGATCTCGGGGTTGATCGACGTGACGACGCCCAGCGCCAGCCGGACGCGCATGCCCGTCGAGTACGTGCGCAGCGGCATCTGCAGGTAGTCACCGAGCTCGGTGAACTCGGCGATGTCGTCGACGCGCGCTTCCATCTGCTTGCGGCTCATGCCGAGGAACAGGCCCCGGATCATGATGTTCTCGTGCCCGGAGATCTCCGGGTCCATGCCGACGCCGAGGTCGAAGACCGGCGCCACCTTGCCGATGATGCGCGAGTGGCCGCGCGTCGGCTCGTAGATGCCCGCCAGCAGGCGCAGCAGCGTGGACTTGCCGGCGCCGTTGTGGCCGACCAGGCCGACGCGGCTGCCTTCCTTCAGCGACAGCGTGATGTCGTGCAGCGCCTCGATGATCGGGACTCGGCCTTCTGAGCCGATCTTGCCGCCGACCTTGCCGAGCGCGAGCTTCTTCAACGACCTCGACTTGGCGTCGAAGATCGGGAAGTCGACCGATGCGTTCCAGACGTCGATGCTGACCACGGTTGTCTCGGCCTCCTTCTCAGACCCAGTAGGAAACGCGGGCGCGGTAGTTGCGCAGGATCACCAGCGCGAGCAGCCAGCCGACGACGGTGAAGCCGCCGACGACGGCCCAGTGGTGCCAGTCCACCTTGTGTCCGAGCATCGGTGCCCTGACGATCTCCACGAAGTGGAACACCGGGTTGAGCTCGGCGATGAGCACGCGCCACTTGGCGTCGTCACCGGCGACCTTCTGCAGCACCCCCGCGTCCCAGACGATCGGCGTCATGAAGAAGACCAGGTTGATGAAGCTGTTCACGACCGGCGGGATGTCGCGGAAGCGGGTGCTGATGACACCGAACAGCAGCGAGATCCACACCGCGTTCACGGCGAGCAACACGAAGCCGGGGATCGCGAGCACGATGGTCCAGCTCAGACCGGGGTGCACCGGCCCGTCCTCGGTGATCTGGTACGGGTGGTCGAGCGCGGTGAAGAAGATCGCGAGCACCACCACGTAGACCACGAGGTTGTGCAGGAGGAACAGCACCTGGCGCCACACCATGCGCATCACGTGGACCGTGATCGGCGCGGGCAGGTGCTTGATGATCCCCTCGTTCACGATGAAGACGTCGGTGCCCTCGGTGACGCACCCGACGATGAACTGCCAGACGATGAAGCCGACCGTCACGTACGGCAGGAACGTCGGAACGTTCGCCTTGAACAGGACGGAGTACAGCAAGCCGAGGGCGAGCGCTGTCGTGGCCATCGAGATGGTGATCCACAACGGGCCGATGACCGAACGCCGGTAGCGCTGCTTGATGTCCTGCCAGCCGAGGTGGCCCCACAGTTCGCGGTGATCCCAGGCCTCGCGCACGTCGGCGAACGCGCGCTTGAAGCTCCGAGACTTCGCGGCAGGGGGCACCTCGGGGTGGTCGAGGGTACTGGTGGCTTGCACGAGGACTGAGCGTACCGGCGTCGACCCAGCGTCCTGCTCACCGGTGGGTCACGGTGCCGTGACCTGGCTCAGACCTTGGTCACCTTGACCACGACCTGCTCGTGGTCGTACGTGTACCCGAGGTAGTCGAACTCGACGCCGTGCGCCTCGACGTGCTCCATCCAGGCCTTGTGCTCGTGCTTGCGCCACTGCGGGTAGTTGAAGTACTCGTCGAACACCACGATGCTGCCCTCGACCAGCCGCGGGCCGACCAGGTCCAGCACGGTCTTCGTGGACGAGTACAGGTCGCAGTCGACGTGCAGGAACGTCACCGGGCCCTCGTGCTGCTCCAGGAACTTCGGCAGCACCTCGTCGAACCAGCCGACGACCAGCTCGGCACCGGGCACGTCCGGCAGGCCGTCCATCGTGAACGTGGCGGCGGGGAAGCCGTTGCGCCAGTCTTCCGGCAGACCCTCGAACGAGTCGAAGCCGTAGACGTCGACGCCGTCCCGGGCCTGCGCGATGATCTTGAGCGTGCCGCCGGTGTAGACGCCGAACTCCAGCGCCAGGCCGCCCTCGGGAGTCTGGGCGAGCGCGAACTCGAGCGTCTCGTGCGGGCTGCCGAAGTGCGGGACGCGCGGCATGTGCTCGTGCACGAACCGCGCACTGTCCAGCGCCGCCTCCTGGTCCGCGGCGAACACGAGGTCGCGACGCGCGCGGATCTCGCCCTGCACCATGCGGTCGGCGATTCGGCTGCCCTGGTGGGCGACCTCCTCGCGCAAACCGTCGATCTGCACCTGCAGACGTTCGATCTGCTCGCGCTGCGGCTGGATCGCGTCCTGGATCAGCTCAATCGCCTTGACACGCAACTTGTGTCGCAGCTGCTTCGCCTGCAAGCCCTGGAGGACACGGTCGAGCACGGCGGCTCCCTTCCCAGAAAGTTCAGCGCATCGTAGAGCCACCGGCACGGGGTCGTGCTAGAGGTGTCGTGCTAGAGGTACTGGCCAGTCCCCTTGCCGCCGATGCCGCCTTCCGCCGCCTCGCCGCTGCTGCCGGCGGGAAGGGCGCGTCCACGCATCTGCTCCAGCTGCGCGCGGGCGGCCATCTGCTGGGCGAACAGGGCGGTCTGGATGCCGTGGAACAGGCCCTCCAGCCAGCCGACGAGCTGGGCCTGGGCGATCCGCAGCTCGGCATCGCTCGGCGTGCCCTCCTCGGTGAACGGCAGCGAGAGGCGCTCCAGCTCCTCGCGCAGCTCCGGCGCCAGGCCGTCCTCCAGCTCCTCGATGGACCGCTTGTGGATCTCCTTGAGGCGGTTGCGGCTCGCCTCGTCCAGAGGTGCCGCCCGCACCTCCTCCAGCAGCTGCTTGATCATCGTGCCGATGCGCATGACCTTCGCCGGCTGCTCGACCATGTCGGTGATGTCGCCGTCCTGTCCGCCGACGATGACGACTGGCTGCTCCTGGTTCATGGTCTCCATCCTGGCCTTCTCGGGTTGACGGAGGTTAGCCGGGTGCCCGACGCCTCTCGTCCGCGATCGCCTCTCGCCCGTGACTCTCATCGAACGGAGGTGTCGGGCACCCGGCTACCGGGTCGGGGGTGGCCAACACCGTGTTTGCCTTCATACGTACGGTGTGTGGCATGGCGTTCGACGTCGCACGGGTACGAGGGCTCTTCCCCGCGCTCGGCGACGGCTGGGTCCACCTCGACGCACCGGCCGGCATGCAGGTGCCCGAACAGGTCGCCACCGCCGTCTCCACCGCGCTGCGCGCCCCGGTCTCCGGACCCGGTGGCATCTTCCCCGCCTCGCAACGGGCCGAGGCGATCGTCGACGCTGCTCGTCGTGCCGTCGCGGACCTCGTCGGCGGTGATCCCGCCGGTGTCGTGCTCGGTCCGTCGTCCCCGGTGCTGCTGCAACGTCTCGCCGACGCGATGACGGACGACTGGTTCATGGGCGACGAGGTGCTCGTGTCCAGGCTGGACCACCCCGCGAACATCGCGCCGTGGCTGCGCGCGACCCAGCGCACCGGCAGCGCGGTCAAATGGGCAGAGATCGACATCGAGACGTGCGAGCTGCCGGGCTGGCAGTACGACGAGCTGGTCACCGACCGCACCAAGCTCATCGCGATCACCGCGGCGTCCGGTGTCGTCGGAACTCGCCCCGACCTGAACAAGATCTCCGCGGTGGCTCGCGCGCACGGGTCGCTGATGGTGGTGGACGCCTCCTCCGCCGCGCCGTTCGTGCCGCTGGACATCGTCGACATGGGTGCCGATGTCGTGGCCATCTCCGCTGGTCAGTGGGGTGGTCCGCCGGTCGGGGCGCTGGTGTTCCGCGATCCGTCCATGTTGGAGCGGCTGCCGTCCGTTTCGGTCGACCCCACGGCACGCGGCCCGGAACGGCTCGAACTCGGCCCGCACGCCTACCCGATGCTCGCCGGGCTGGTCGCGTCCGTGGAGTACCTCGCGGACCTCGACGACGCGGCTTCGGGCACGCGGCGTGAGCGCCTCGTCACATCTCTGAGCTCGGTGAAGGCGTACCAGGCCGGGCTGCTCGCTAATCTCATCAACGAACTGCGTTCGCTGCGGCACGTGATGGTGATCGGCGACGCCATGCGCAGGGTTCCCGCGCTGGCGTTCACGATCGCCGGGGTCAAGGCGGAGGACGGCGTGGAACACCTCGCGTCACGAGGCGTCTGCGCGTTCGCCGACCCCGGTCAGCACGGGGTGTTCTCGGTGCTGGGCGTCGGCGAGGTCGGCGGCGCCATCCGCGTCGGGCTCGCGCACTACACGAACGCCGTCGAGGTCGACGACCTGGTGAGGGCGGTATCCGAACTGGGCTGAGCTGCTTGGGAGATCATTGTTGGACGACTCGCTGGCTCGCGAGCTCGCCGATCTCTCGGCCCTGCAGCGCATCGGCTCTCTCGACACCGAGTACCTGCCACAGCTCCCCGCCGACCTGCGCCCAGCGGCTCTGGTCGCGGTGATGGACGAGATCGTGCTCGGTGCGCGGACCGTCGTCGTGGAACTGGGCTGCGGCTCCACGTCCGTCCTGCTGGCGCGTCTGTTGCAGCAGCGCGGTTTCGGTCACCTGCTGTGCATCGAGCACGACGAGCGCACGGCTGCTTTCGTTGCCTCACAACTACGTCGCGAGGGGCTGGGGTCGGTCGCGCGGGTGGTGCACGCGCCGTTGTCCCGTCATCCGGCGGCGTTGTCGCGGCACGGCCAGTGGTACGCGCCGCAGCAGGTGCACGACGAGGTGCTCGCGTACATCGACCAGTTCGGGCTCGTCGATCTGCTCCTGGTCGACGGGCCGGGCTTCGGGGACTCGCGCTATCCGGCGTTGCCCGTGTTGCGAGCCGTGCTGGCGCCGGGAGCGACGGTTCTGGTCGACGACGTCGATCGCCCGGACGAACAGGCGGTGCTGACGCGGTGGTCCGAGGAGTTCGGGCTGAAGTTCCGCACGGCTCCCCGGACCTCGCTCGCCGCAGCTACTGCTCTCGCTTGAGCAGGACCTTGCCGAAGACGTCGCTGGCCTCCAGCAACCGGTGCGCCTCGGCGGCATCGGACATCGGCACCGTGCGCCCGACGATCGGCTTGACCGCCCCGCTTTCGATGAGCGGCCACAGGTGTTCGCGGACCTGGGCCACGATCGCGCCCTTGCTCTCGATGCTGCGGCCGCGCAGACCCGTCGCCATCACCGACGCCCGCTTGGTGAGGAGCTTGCCGATCGGCAGCTCACCCTTCACGCCGCCCTGCATGCCGATGATCATCAACCGGCCGTCCGGTGCGAGGACGTCGATGTTGCGGGGCAGGTAGGAGGCGCCCATGTTGTCGAGCACGACGTCGGCCTGCTTCACCTCGGCCACGAAGTCCTGGGTCTTGTAGTTGACCAGGACGTCCGCGCCGAGCTCGGCGCACTTGGCCAGGCGCTCGTCGGAGCCCGCCGTGACCGCGACCGTGCAGCCGAGTGCCTTGGCGACCTGGATCGCGTGCGTGCCGATACCGCCGGCGCCGCCGTGGACGAGGAACGTCTCGCCGAGTTTGAGCCTTCCGTCCATCACGACGTTGGACCACACCGTGCACGCGACCTCGGGCAGCGCGGCCGCCGTGACGAGGTCGACGCCCTTGGGCAGGGGGAGGACCTGCGGGGCCGGCACCGCGACCTTCTCCGCGTAGCCGCCGCCGGCCAGCAACGCGCACACCTCGTCGCCGACGTGCCAGCCCGTCACACCCTCGCCGAGTGCCGCGATCGTGCCGGAGCACTCCAGGCCGATGATGTCCGGCGCACCGGGCGGCGGCGGGTAGAAGCCCTGGCGCTGCAGCAGATCCGCGCGGTTGACCGCACTCGCGGCGACGTCGATCAGCACCTCACCCGGACCGGGCACGGGGTCGGGGACCTCGGTCCACTCGAGCACGTCGGGGCCGCCGGGTTCGCGAACAGAGATGGCATGCATACAGTCGACCGTAATACCGTTCGACAGGTCCGGCACCATCGGAACATGGACGCCTGGCCGCTGCGACACCTCGTTCTCCGCACCCCGCGCCTGGAGTTGCGCCCGGACGACGACGAGGGCCTGTTCGAGCTCGTCGACGTGGCTCTGGACGGTGTGCACGACCCGGCGGAGATGCCGTTCTCCGTGCCGTGGACCGACTGGCTTCCGGATGATCACGGCGTCGGCATGATGCAGTTCTTCTGGGGGCAGCGCGCGAAGATCGCCCGGGGCGACTGGACGATCAACTTCATCGCGCGGTTCGAGGGCAAGGCGATCGGCGTGCAGTCGTTCAGCGGACACGACTTCGGCGTGCTGCGCGAGGTGAACACAGGCTCGTGGCTGGGCCAGCAGTTCCAGGGCGGCGGGCTCGGCACCGAGATGCGGATCGCCGTGCTGCAGTTCGCCTTCGACCACCTGGGCGCCCGGATCGCGCGTTCGGCCGCGTGGGTGGGGAACCGGGCTTCGAACCGGGTCAGCGAGAAGCTCGGCTACGTCCCCGACGGCACGATCGTCGTCGCACCCCGCGGCGAACCCCTTGAGCAGGTGCGACTGCGTTTGGACGCGGCGAACTTCGTGCGCCCGGAGTGGAACGTCTCGGTCGAGGGCCTAGCGGAGTGTGTTCAGCTGATCACGAGCTGAACACACTACGACCGACGGATTGTGGTGCAGGTCTCCCTTTTGTGAGGGTTCAGCGAGTCTCGAACGAAGGGGAACGTTCATGTCAGGCAGAACCAAGCTGGCGACTGTGCTTGCCATCTCGGCACTTGTCGCAGCCCCTACCGCCACCGCGTCCGCCGCGGCTGAACCAGCAGGCCCCGCACTCGCCAAGAAACTCGCCAAGAAGGTGACCGTAGAGGGCGTCAACCGGCACCTCATCGCGTTGCAGCGCATCGGTGACCGCAACGGCGGCACCCGCGCCGCCCTGACGCCGGGCTACGACGCGAGCGTCGACTACGTCGCGGGCAAGCTCCGCGACGAGGGCTTCATCGTCACGACGCCGACGTTCAGCTTCGACGTCCCGGTCACCGACGCCGAGCTCGCCCGCGTGGACGGCGTGAACTACCAGGCGCTGATCATGACCGCCTCACCGCAGACCCCGGTGGGCGGCATCACCGGCCCGCTGCGCGTCGTGCCGGAAGACGCCACCACGGGCTGCGAGGCCACCGACTTCGACGGCCAGGACTTCACCGGCTCCGTCGCCCTGATCCGGCGCGGCGGCTGCACGTTCGCGCAGAAGCACCTCAACGCGGCCGCCAGGGGCGCCATCGCCGTGCTGGTCTCGAACAACGTGGACGGCCCGCTGTCGAACGTGACGCTGACCAACCCCGGTGTCATCCCGACCGGCGGCATCTCCAAGGCCGACGGCACCACCCTGATCGCGAAGGCCGGCGCCTCGGTCACCGTGGACATGCGCTTCCACAACGAGACCCGCACCCAGCGCAACGTCGTGGCCCAGACCCGCACCGGCCGCACCAACAACGTCGTGATGGCCGGCTCGCACCTCGACTCGGTCGAGGCCGGCCCCGGCATCAACGACAACGGCTCAGGCTCCGCCGCCCTGCTGGAAACCGCCCTGCAGCTCGGCTCGCGCCCGAAGGTCGACAACGCGGTCCGCTTCGCCTGGTGGGGCGCCGAGGAGCGCGGCCTGATCGGCTCGACCCAGTACGTCCGCTCGCTGACGTTCGAGCAGCAGCTGGACATCGCTCTGTACCTGAACTTCGACATGATCGCCTCGCCGAACGCCGCCTACTTCATCTACGACGGCGACAACTCGGACGGGGTCGGTTCCCCGGCCGGCCCGTACGGCTCGGCGCAGATCGAGAAGGCCTTCGCCGACTACTTCGTGGCCACGGGCGTTCCCACCGAGGGCACGGACTTCTCGGGCCGCTCCGACTACGGCGAGTTCATCGCGCAGGGCATTCCGGCCGGTGGTCTCTTCACCGGCGCCGAGGGCGTCAAGACCGCCGCCCAGGCAGCCAAGTGGGGCGGCACCGCAGGCACCGCCTACGACCCCTGCTACCACTCGAAGTGCGACAACCTGGGCAACCTCGACCGCGTCGCCCTGGGCCGCAACGCGGGCGCCGTGGCCTTCGTGATCGCCACCTACGGTGTGTCCACTGAGGACGTCAACGGCGTGCCCCCGCGCGCCAAGCGCGCCGACGCCCGCAAGTCCGCCTCGCTGATGAAGGCGGCGGTGGCCGACGACCACTCGCACGCGGCAGCGTCGTAACCGGTTGAACGAAAAGAGGCAGGGTCCCTTCGCGGGGCCCCTGCCTCTTTTGCGGAACTCCCGGCTAGCGCTGCGACGCCAGCAGTTGGTTGACGCAGGGGGTGACCCGGTAGAGGCGGAACTTGCCCGCCTGGTCGAGCAGCTCGAACCCCGCCGACGGGGCCGGATAGTCAAAGCCGTCCCAGTAGTTGCCCTTCACCCCGTCCGCGGCCAGCAGGTACCGGACGTTGATCCGGTTCGCGATCTCGCAGACCTTCGGGTCGGACGGGTCGTTGAGGTGGTCGGAGAGGTAGCTCTGGTCCTCGGTCATCCTGCCGAGGTTGAGCTGCGGGAACAGGACCTGCCGCCGGGTGAGCGCCATGACCGCGGTGCTGCCGTTGGACGGTTCCTGGGCGATGATCGTGCCGGGCTCGGTCAGGGAGTCGATCCGGCTGAACAGCGCCTGCTCCTCCTTGCTGAGCTTCGGGTTCACCGGCGGGTACGCGACCGCGACGCGTTCGCTGTTGCTCTGGATGTTCAGGTTGTTGGTGCTGAACACGAGCAGGATCGCGATCACCGGAACGACGGCGAGCGCCGAGAAGTTGGTCGCCGCGCGGAACTGCTGCAGCGACTCCTTGCGCAGCAGCACGCGGATCAGGGTGGCGATCGCGATCGTGCCGAACACGGTGATCGGGATGCCCGTGATCGGGATCATCGCCGCGATGCGGTGCGAGTCGGTGTACCAGAAACCGGTGAACATCCGCCGGTTGACGCCTTCGACGCCGGCCGCGAGCACGTAGATCCCGCACGACACCGCGTGGCTCGCCACGAGCCAGCGCCGGTTGCGCTGCCGGAAGCAGGAGAAGATGCCCACGATCAGCAGCGTGGCGAGCAACCAGTCGACGGCTCCGCCGTTCGTCGCGCCGGTCAGCGCCTCACCGACGGCGTGGGCGGGCGGCTCGAACGGCTTCGAGTCGGCCTCCATGACCCCCTTGAACAGCGACGACTGGGTGACGATCAGCCAGTACGCTGGGGCGGCGAGGACGATCATCGAGCCCAGCGCGTAGGCGAGCTTCTTGTTGCCCGCCCGGTAGTGCTTCGTGGCACTCAGCACGAGGCTCAGCACGATCGCCGGGACGGCCACGGCGAGCAGGCTGATGAACGCGTTCGGGTGCGAGATCCCGACGCACGCGAGGATCACGGGGGCGAGCATCCACGCCCGGCCGCGCCCGATGACGTCGTCCTTGGCGAGGTTGATCATCGACATCAGCGCGGCCATCGCGGCGGGCACGAGCGAGAGCCCGAGCAGGTTCGGCCACAGCACGCCCCAGCCGAGCAGCTCCCACGGGAAGGCGCCGAACGCGACGCTGAGCAGACCCGCGACCCCGACCGCCATCGGCGACGGTCCCGCGAGCTGACGCATCAGCAGCATGCACCCCAGCGGCCAGATGACCAGTGCGATGGTGACGGAGAGGATGTTCGCCGCCGCGGGCACCGACACGCCGGAGATCATGACCAGCAACGAGCCGAGCCCGTGCCACCCGCCGGGGTAGAAGCCCTGCACCCGGTCCGGCACACCGAGCGTGTCGATCGCGAACGTGGAGGCGTTTCCGCTGTTCAGGATGTTGACCAGCGCGTTGTAGTGGAACGGCGAGTCACTGCTGACGATGAGCTGGTCCGGGTCGATGATCGCGCGGATCACCGTCAACATGCCGAAGACCACCGCGGCGACGATGCCCACGAGCGCGGCGACCGTGACCCGCCAGCCGTCCGCGGGCGCGGGGTCGGGAAGCCGGTGCCGCAGGGGGAACACGATCGCCGCGAGCAGCAGTGTCAGCCCGGCGAAGACCACCAGCATGAGCATCGGCGACCAGCGGAAACCGAGCAGCGGGGCAACGATCGCGGTCAACGCGACCACACCCACCACGATCACGGGCGCCATGGCCACGGCAGCCAGCCGGCGCAGGCCGATCAGGTAGGTGATGAGGAAGCCCGGTACGACCAGCAGGGCACCGCACAACACCAAGGTCGGCAGCGCAGCAAGCCATGTCATAACGGAACCCCCATGTTTGACCTTGTTCCCAAAGAGACGCCTCGCGCGGGAAAAAGGCTGCATGCGTCGCTTGGTCAGGCGCATGCATTGTATTGGACCTGCTGTCAAGAGCCGTTCTTGACCCGGCCGCCGGTTCGAACAGGCAAACGGGGGTACGCGGGGGGTCGCGCACCACCCTGTTCACAATGCGGAAGCGGAGGGATTTGAACCCCCGGACGGTTGCCCGTCTCCCGCTTTCAAGGCGGGTGCATTCGGCCGCTCTGCCACGCTTCCCCGACGCCAACCGCGTCAGCCGGGAAGCCTAGCCGTTCGACTCCCGCAGGTGTGTCATGACCCGGTCGAACACCTTGGCCAGCACCTCGCCCTCCTCAGGCGTGAGCAGGTCGACGATGTGCGCACGCACTCCGGCGAGGTGCGTGGGGGCGGCTTCGACCAGCTGCGCCATCCCCTTCTGGGTCAGCTCGGCGAGCACCCCGCGTCCGTCCTCCGTGCACTCGCGACGCAGCACGAGCCCGGCCTTCTCCATGCGCGCGACCTGGTGCGAGACGCGCGACTTCGAGGAGGCGACGTCCTCCGCCAGCTGCGTCATGCGCATGCGCTGGTTGGGTTGCTCGGACAGCCGGACCAGGATCTCGTAGTCCGCCAGTGACACTCCGTGGGTGTCCTGCAGCTCTCGGTGCAGGCGGTCCATGAGCATGGAGGAACCGTTCACGTAGGTGCGCCACGCGCGCATCTCGCCCTCATCGAGCCAACGCGGCTCCTGCTCACTAGACGTCACGAGAACAAGGCTAAACCTGCGCGTGTCGATAAGGTCATTCCTCTGGTAAACGCCGCGTCCGGGAGGCAGACTCCTCCGCCGTACACGCGCGTTAACCACGCCTTGTCGGAGAGGCTCTTACCCATGAGTTCGTTCAGACGGCTTTCCGTTCTGGCGATCACCGCCGCCGCGGCCACCCTGATCAGCACCACTGGACCTGCTCAGGCCGATGTCCAGTCTCTGCGCGGTCGGGGCACGGTCGACGTGCGCCTGATCGGCATCAACGACCTGCACGGCAACCTGGAGCCGCCGACGGGGTCGTCCGGACGCGTGATCCAGCCCGACGGCACGACCGTCGACGCCGGTGGTGCCGCCTTCAACGCGACGCACATCAAGAACCTCCAGAACGAGGTCAAGAACTCGGTGCTCGTCGGGCAGGGCGACCTGATCGGCGCGTCACCGCTCGTGTCGGCGTTGTTCCACGACGAGCCGACCATCGAGGTGCTGAACAAGGTCGGGCTGCAGGCGACCGCGGCGGGCAACCACGAGTTCGACGAGGGCTACAAGGAGCTCCTGCGCATCCAGCGCGGTGGCTGCCACCCGACGGACGGCTGCCAGTTCCGCGACAGCTACCCCGGCGCGAAGTTCCCGATCCTCGGTGCGAACGTCACCAGCGCCAAGACCGGGCTGCCCGCGCTGCCGCCGTTCTGGGTGGAGATCCGCGACGGGATGCCGATCGGCTTCATCGGCATGCCGCTCAAAGACGTCCCGGTTCTGGTCAACCCGACCGGGATCAAGGAGATCCAGTTCGGCGACGAGGTCAAGGCGGCCAACAAGTACGCCAACTTCCTCGACGCGATCGGCGTGAAGTCGATCGTGCTGCTCGTGCACCAGGGCGACCAGGTCACGGCGCCGACCGGCGGGCCCAACGCGTGCAACGTCGCGGCGAACAACCCCGGCAGCTACATCGCCGCCAACGTCAGCCCGAAGATCGACGCGGTCTTCTCCGGCCACAGCCACCAGCACTACAACTGCGTGGTGAAGGACCCGGCCGGGAACCCGCGGCCGTTCATCGAGGGCCTCGCGTTCGGGCGTGAGCTCAGCGTTGTCGACCTCAAGATCGACCGCCGGACGCGCGACGTCATCCGCGGCGAGACCAAGGCCGACAACAAGATCGTCACCCGCACCGTCACGCCGGATCCCGATGTCCAGGCGATCATCGACCTGGCCAAGCAGAAGGTCGCCCCGATCGCGAGCAGGCCGCTCGGCACGATCTCCGAGGACATCGTGAAGCTCCAGAACGCCGCCGGTGAGTCGCCGCTGGGCAACCTCATCGCCGATTCGCAGCTGGCAGCTACCCAGCTCACCGGCAACGCGGTGATCGCGCTGATGAACCCCGGTGGCGTGCGCAAGGACCTCGTCTACAAGAGCAACAAGGGCGAGGGCGATGGTGTGGTCACCTACGAGGAAGCCGCGGACGTGCAGCCGTTCGGCAACATCCTGCAGACGATCACGCTGACCGGTGCCCAGCTCAAGAACGCGCTGGAACAGCAGTTCAGCGCCAAGAGGACGTTCGTGTTGCAGCCCTCGGCGGGCTTCACGTACAGCTGGTCGGCGTCCGCGGCGTTCGGTTCGAAGATCTCCGACATCAAGCTGAACGGTGTCGCGATCGACCCGAACGCGAGCTACCGCGTCACGGTCAACAACTTCCTGGCGGGCGGTGGTGACGACTTCAGCGAGTTCACCAAGGGCACGGCGCTCGTAGGTGGTCCGATCGACCTGGACGGGTTCGCCGCGTACCTCGCGGCGCACCCGAACCAGAGCGCGCCGAAGCTCGACCGCATCACGCAGCTGCCGTAACCGCAGAACGCAGTTGAAGGCCATCTCGGCGACGAAAGTCGCCGGGATGGCCTTTTCCGTGTGTCAGGTTGCTCCATTTGATCTAGGGTGAGGGCCGATGTCCTGGTTGCGTCGGCTCCTGCTGCTCGCCGGTCTGGTGACCGGCGCCTGGCTGCTGGGCAGCTCAGGTCAGGCGAACGCCGACGTCAAGGTCGAGATCGACCAGCTCCGGGTCGAGGTGAAACTCCCCGTCGCCGACGTCGGCCTGAAGGTCGAGACCGGGCTCGTGCCGCAGCAGCCGGAAGCGCCCGCGCCTACGCCCAGGCCGGACACTCGCACCGAGCCGCCCGCGCCGGACCCCGTGGCGCCCCACCCGAAACCGGTCGAAGCGCCGGTCGTCCACGCCGAGGCAGCTCAGCAGCAACCCCACGTGACGCCACCGCAGTCGTCGACGCGTCCCGCCGACCCGGCGCCCGTCCCGCAGCAGCAACAACCGCAGGTGGAGCAGCCGATCACCGGCACCCTCCCGCAGAGCGGCGCGGGGACGAGCGCGAGCAGCCAGTTCCCGGCGGGCACGCTGACGTATGCGATGCGCCCGCCCACCACCACGACGTCTCTCATCAGCACAGAGCAGCAAGACGTGCCGCGCACCGTGCGCGCGGAGGAACCGACGTTCTCCCCGGACTGATCCCGCGGCGACCCAGCCACGCACAGGGATCCGTCATTCCACTCCAGGGAGAACAGTCATGCGCAAGAACCTCAACAGGACCATGTCCGCGGCCCTGCTGGCCGGCGGCATCATGGTCGGGACGGCCGGATTCGCCCAGGCCGTGCCGGTACCGCTCAACGTCGACGACGAGATCCGCGTCGGCAACCTGGTGAGCGTCCCGGTCAAGGTCTGCGGCAACGCGATCAACGTGCTGGGCAACAGCGACGCCACCTGCGACGAGAAGCCCGCCGCCCGTGTCCAGGCCGACAAGGCGCTCGTCTCCGCGCCGGTCACGGTGTGCGGCAACTCGGTCGGTGTCGCCGGCGGTGGCTCCGGCAGCTGCGGCGAGACCAAGCCGGAAGCGCCCAACGGCACCGTCGAGGCCCCGGTGACGGTCTGCGGCACCAGCGCTGCCGTGCTCGGCACCGCGAGCGGCGACTGCGGCAAGACCGAGCAGCCTCCCGGTGAGGAGCCGCCCGGTGAGGAGCCCCCCGGCCAGACGCCTCCTGGCCAGACCCCGCCCGGCCAGACCCCGCCCGGCCAGACCCCGCCCGGACAGACGCCTCCCGGCCAGACGCCGCCCGACAACGGTGGCAACCCCGGCGGTGGCAACAACGGCGACAACAACAACTCCGGCGGCGGCAACACCGGCAGCGGTGACTCGGGCTCCGGCGTGCCGACGACCGGCAACAAGGCGTCGCAGCAGGCGTCCCCGATCCCGAACCTGTCGCGCACCGGTGCGGACCCGCTGGAGTTCCTGCTGGTGGGGCTCGGCCTGATGACCGCGGGCGTGATGGCCCGTCGCGGCGCCCGTCGCGAGAGCAGCGTCTGATCTTTGGCCTGATCATTTTCAGGTAGTTTTCCGACGATTTCTCACAATCGCCCGGCGAGCCCGTTCTCGCCGGGCGATTGCTGTCTGCACAGTCGATCTCCGCTGGTCACCCGTCTGACTTCACCAATTCAGGTTTCGGGTGAGGTGTTGAGAAATGTGGCGATCAAGCGCATGCTCGATAACGAGCTGGCAACCGGCAGGTGAATGAACTAGACCACCCGGAGGCCACGCCCAGAAGGGGTAGGTGGTGCTGTGCAGGTATCTCCTCGCTGTGGCGAAACGCGGTCTGTTGCATCCCCGCGAGTGGATCGGACGTGAACGGTCCGGTCGCGACTGTGTAGCAACGGACACGAGGTTTCGGGTGCCCAGGCGCCATCGGCGTCGCTCGGTGCACTTCGACGCTGTTGAGCTCGGCATCGCTGACGTCTCATGGCGTCACCGGCTGAGCGCCACGCCAACCTTCGTGGGCCGTAGTCGTCACTACCAAATGGGAAAGCCTTGGTGCGGTGCCCCGACGTCGGGCTCCGCACCAAGGCATGTTTCGTGCTTTATCGTTTGCGGCACCCATGGGGTCCTTGGCAGGAGGATTGCGGTGCAGTTCAACGAAGGCGCGGAACTCGATCTCTCTCAGGTCTCGGACCAGCGCGGCGTCGGTGGTCGCGTGGCCGGCGTCGGCGGTGGCCTCGGCGTGGTCGGCCTCATCGTCTACTTCCTGATCCAGCAGTTCACCGGCATCCAGCTGCCGACGGGCGGCCTGGAAAGCGGTGGCCTGAGCCCGAACTCGCAGGTCGAGTCGGGTCAGCTGGCCGAGAAGTGCAAGACCGGCGCCGACGCGAACAAGGACAGCGACTGCCGTGTCGTCGCCATCATCAACTCGATCCAGGGCTTCTGGACCGACCAGTTCTCCCGGTCGGGCAAGACCTACCAGGTCACCAGGACCAACTTCTTCCGCAACAGCGTGAACACCCGCTGCGGCAACGCCACCTCGGCGGTCGGCCCGTTCTACTGCCCTGCCGACTCCCAGGTGTACATCGACCTGGACTTCTTCAACGAGCTGCGCACCAAGTTCGGCGCGCAGGGCGGCCCGTTCGTCGAGGCCTACGTGCTGGCCCACGAGTACGGCCACCACATCCAGAACCAGCTGGGCACCTCCGACCGCGTCAGCTCACGCACCGGCCCCACCTCGGACTCGGTGCGGCTTGAGCTCCAGGCCGACTGCTACGCGGGCGCCTGGGGCAACCACGCGACGACGGTCCCGTCCTCCAACGGTCAGCCCCTGATCTCGAACATCACCCAGGAGGACGTCAACGCGGCGCTGGACGCGGCCTCGCGCATCGGTGACGACTTCATCCAGCGCGAGCTCGGCGGCGGGCGCGTCGACACGACCAAGTTCAGCCACGGCACCTCGGCGCAGCGGCAGAAGTGGTTCACGACGGGACTGCAGACCGGCGATCCGGCGCGTTGCAACACCTTCGACACGAACAACCTGGGTTGAGGCTCACCGAGGGGGCGGTGGTGCACCGCCCCCTCGGCAGTTGATCAGCGGCGCGCCACGGCCAGCAACCGGTGGCTGCCGACCCCGAACGCCCCGCCGTCGGTGTCGCCGTACAGCTCGACCGACGAGAACCCGGCGGCCTGCAGCATCCGGGTCAGCTCACCGGCGGTGTAGACGTGCTGAACGCAGGCCGACCGCTGGGTCCGCTCACCGTCGGTGAAGGTGAAGTCGATCAGCAGTCGCCCGGTGGCCACGTCGTAGGTGTTGCGGGCGACCATGCCGACCCCGCCCGCGGACATCTCGATCGAGCCCGGCAGCGACGGCAGCAGTGACTCCGCCGCGCAGGCGTAGTCGATCACGAGAACCGGTGCCGCCGAGGCGAAGTCGGCCAGCAGTCGCACCGAACCGGCGTGGTCCAGGTAGCCGAAGCTGTTTCCCAGGCACAGCGCCAGATCGGCGGAGATGCCCTGCGACGCCAGCGAGGACAGATCTCCCAGCCGCCAGTCCAGCGACGGTTCCGCGGCACGGGCGAAGGCGATGGCCTCCTCCGAGATGTCGAGCCCGACGACCGAGTAGCCGCGGCGAGCCAGCTCGATGCTGTGCCTGCCGCTGCCACACGGTGCGTCGAGGACACGTGGACCGGCGCCCAGGCCGGCCACGAAGTCGATCTCGGCGGTGGTCTGCGCGGGCTGGACGGCACCGCGCCAGAAGCTGTTCGCGAGATCGGTGAAGAACGAGGTGTACCAAGTCAAGGTAGGAACTTCCTGGTGAGGCGCGAAAAAAGGGCGCGTGTCACCGGGCACTGCGGAGGCGCCCGGTGGATCCGGGGCTGCCCATGGCATCTACCTTGTCTCAAGAGTCGTGCTGAGGAACCTCAGTCAAGCACGCGAACAGGCGAGACCGGAACTGATTTCACTGCTGGACGGACCGCGGCGACGAGAAACGGATCATGTTGCCCGACGGGTCGCGGAACGCGCAGTCGCGGACCCCGTAGAACTGGTTGATCGGCTCCTGCATCACCTCGGCACCGGCCGCGCGGACCTGCTCGAACTTCGCATCCACGTCGTCGATCTCGAAGATGATCCCGTGCAGGGACCCCTTGGCCAGCAACGCCTGCAGGGTCTCGTAGTCGGCCGGCGGCACGGGCGGGCCGATGGCGGACAGGCCGATCTCGACGTCCGGCTGTTCGGACGGGCCGACCGTGAGCCACCGGTAGTCGCCCTCGATGGTCTCGTCGGTGCGGACTTCGAGGCCGACGACGTCGCGGTAGAACTTCAGCGCCGCGTCCTGGTCGTGGACGAAGAGGAACGTGTGCGAGAGCTTCATGCCACGAGACCCTAGGGACGGCGGGAGCGCGACGCTTCTCGAAACCTGCTCGGTCGCGTCAGGCCCTTGAGGTGACATCCCGGCACGGCGGCCAGCTCGTCGTGCGAACGCGCCCGGTACGCGGAAGGCGTCTCGCCGACCAGTTCGGTGAAGCGGGCGGAGAACGAGCCGAGCGACGTGCAGCCGACCTCCACGCAGACCTCGGTGACCGACATGTCTCCCAGCCGCAGCAACGCCTTCGCCCGCTCGATCCGCCGGGTCATCAGGTAGCCGTACGGGGTCTCGCCATAAGCCGCGCGGAACTGGCGGGCGAAGTGCGAGGGCGACATCAGGGCGGCACGGGCCATCGCGGGCACGTCCAGCGGCGCGGCGTACTCGCGGTCCATCAGGTCGCGCGCCCGGCGCAGGTGCGCGAGGTCCTCCGGTGTCACGCCCCCAGCATGCCCGAGGCACACCTGTCGGCGCTGTGCTAACGCTTTTCGAAGCCCTCCAGTTGCCCTGGTCCACAAAAAATCTTGAACGCATTTTCGTGACCTCTTGACGCTTCCGCGAGCACTGTGCGTGCGGTACTTTTCGGGCGTCTTGCGGACGTGTGCGGGGGCTCTGACGTCGGCGGACAGTTTTTGTCACGGGGGCATTTGGGGGATCCGTTGTCCGAGGGGTCGATCGGCCGCGCGCTGCTCAAGTTCGGTGCTTTGACGACCGCGATGGCGCTGACATTCGGGTCAGCGTCCATTGCCGCGTTCGCGCAGGACGACCCGACGAGCACACCGCCGCCTCCGGCTGAGACCTCGACGACGCCGACGACCTCGACGACACCGGCACCACCGTCACCGCCACCGAGCAGCGAAACGCCGCCCCCTCCGCCGCCGGCCCAGGAGCCGCCGACGGGCGTCGGGCAGGTGCAGGCCGCGCCGCAGACCGGCGTGAGCGGGGTCGTGTACGCCGACAAGAACCGCAACGGCTCGCAGGACCCCGGCGAGGCATTCCCCGGCCAGAAGATCTGGCTCGCTGGTGTCATGGACAGCTCCGGGCACCAGGCGATCAGCGACGCGGACGGAAACTTCTCCTTCACCGATCTGGCCCCCGGCGGCTACCGCATGCAGTTCCTCGAACGGAACTACCTGGACGACGGCTGGGTCGTGCACTTCGCCAAGCCCACCGACGCCGACGTCACCGTCAAGGCGAACGCGATGACCAAGGTGGCGGTGCGTGCCGAGCGGGCCTACTCGGAGCAGCTCACGGCGACCGCGACCCTCGACCGCGACAGCTATCGGCTGCCGGCCGCTGCGAGGATCACGCTGAAGCTCGTCAACAACACGGATCACAGGATCAACAACATCAAGGCGCTCTGCAACGAGCACCTCGCTCCGAACGAGCTCGGCCAGGGCAGCGGATGGGACGCGCTCGTGGCGAACGGCGTCTCGATCCCCGCCGGCAAGGAGGTCGTGATCTCGATCGACGAGAACGTCCCCGAGGCCGCGAGCAAGGACGGCTTGGTCAAGCTCGACTGCGAGTTCGCGCCGAACGTCGGGTGGACCAGGGACGGTGCGACCGCGCGCGCCGAGGCGAAGGCGTCCGGAGGCATCGGTACCTACACGATGCAGCTCGGCGAGGACCGGAATGCCAACTCACGCATCGACGCCGACGAGGTGGAGAGGGGCGTCAAGGTCCTCCTGGTGAACCCGAACACCGGAGAGCAGGTTGCCGAGGTCACCAGCGACGCGGAGGGCAAGATCGAGTTCGGCGGTCAGCAGATCGGGGAGTACCGGGCCGTCGTCCTCGGGTACTGGCAGTTCGCTGATCCGGGTCAGCAACTGGTGCGCATCACCGGGCAGGGCGGCTTCGGCAGCGGGTTCCTGAAGCGCGCCGCTCCCGCGGACCTGCACGTCACGTTCAAGATGGACAAGCCGCGGTACGAGTCGCACGAGACGATCCGCCTGGACGTCACCGTGACGAACGTCGGTGGTCAGACCGCCGAACGCACCAGGCTTGTTTCGCCCCTGTCCGGGGTCGACGTCCCCGCGGACGCGTGGGGCGAGTTGCGGTCCGGGGGGCCTGGCGCCCGGATTCCTGCCGGAGAGTCGCGCACGTTCACCGTCTCCGGCCTCATGAAGACCAACCGCGGCGGCGGGCTGAGTTTTCAGGGACGCGTCGAGTACCTCGGTCAGCCGCCCGAGCACCAGCCGAGTTGGTTCGACGGCAGCGCCGAGGTCATCACGACCACCGGCGACGTCACCGGCCTCGTCTACACCGACAAGAACAGCAACGGCGTGCCGGATCCCGGTGAGGCCGCAGCAGGCGTCGCGGTGAAGCTCAACGGCAATGCCATGGAGGGGAGCCTGAACGCCTCGACGGACGCCAACGGCGGCTTCACGTTCGGCAACCTCCCCACCGGCGACGCGTACTGGGCCGAGTACTCCCTGAACGACGGTTGGATGGTGCACGCCGAGGGTGACGAAGGCTTCAACTTCCGCGTGCGGCCGGGGTCTTCCAACCAGCTTGTCGCACGCGCGGACCGCCCCTATCGCGAGCTGATCAAGGCGACGATGACGCTGGACAAGCCGGTCTACATGGTCGGCGAGGACACCAAGCTCACCGTGACGCTGACGAACACGAGCGACCGCAAGATCGTCGGCATCCAGGCGGCGTGCAACAGGGTCGGCGACTCGCACCACCTCGGCGGCGGCGCCAGCAGTCCCATGCCGGAGAGCTGGGGCGACCTGCGCTACGGCCGCCCCGGCGTCACCCTCGCGGCCGGTGAGACGAAGACGATCGTCGTCACGGAAAAGGTTCCCGTCGGCGCCCGTTCGCGCCAGCAGGTCGTCGCGTCCTGCGACTTCGAACCGAACATCGAATTCAACTCCGACGGCCCGAACGTCCGTACCTCGGCCGGTGTTCCCGGCGGGTTCGGCGCGCTCACCGGCCCGCTCGCCCACGACCGCAACCACAACGGCGGCGTCGACCCCGGCGAGGCCATCCCCAACGCCAAGATCTTGCTGCTCCTCGACCGAGACAGCGATCTCCGGGTCGCCGAGACGGTCTCCGACGCCCAGGGCAACGTCCGGTTCGACCAGCTGCCGCCCGGCGAGTTCTGGGCGAAGGTCGACGGCCCGTGGAAGTTCGAGGGCGACACCCCGGGCAGGGTCGAGGTCCGGGTCGACACCTCGACGAGCACCCAGTTCTTCGTGGTGCCCGTTGCCACACCACCCGGCGGCGACCACCAGCCCGGTGCCGAGGTCCGAGGCGCGCTCGCCAGGACCGGCGCCAGCGTGCTCGGGCTCGCCGCGGTCGCCGCACTCCTGGTCGCGTTCGGCATCGGCGCTCGCATCGCCGGCCGCCGCAAGACCTCCTGATTTTTCGATCCGCACCAACCCTGGGGAAAACCAGATGTCAGAGAGATCCGCCCGAAGAGGGCTGCTCAGATGCACGGCCCTCGTCACCGCCGCCGTGCTGGCCTTCGGTGGCACGTCGACCGCGCTCGCGCAGGAGGACCCGACGAGCACCTCGCCGACGCCGACCCCGACGGAAACGGTGACGCCACCGTCGTCGAGCGAGCAGCCCACGCCGCCGTCGAGCGAGCAGCCGACCACGCCGTCCTCCTCGGCGCCGACGAGCGAAACCCCGACGCCATCTCCTGACCCGTCCACGCCCGTCGCCCCGCCTGCCGCGACGGTCGAGCCCGCGAAGCCGGATGAGAAGAAGGCCGAGGAGAAGTCGGCCGAGCAGCCCGCACAGACGCCTGAGGTGAAGTCCCAAAGCCCGCGTCCGGACCTCTCCGTCTCGCTCGGCTTCGGCAAGGCCGAGTACCTGCCCGGCGAGGATCTGGTCATGACGATCAAGATCCGCAACGTCGGCGACGCGGTGGCCAACGACGTGCGGCTCAGCTTCGACCGCCAGGACCTGTGGCTCAAGTCGGGCTACGAGGCCCTGCTCTCCCGGCCGACCATCGCGGTCGGCGGGGAGCAGGTCATCACGATCGTCGCGGAGGTCAGCTACGACCGGGCGACGAGCGTGTCGGCCACCCTTCGGGCCACTGTGGACGGTGTGGCGGACGCGACGCCCGGTGACAACTCGGCCACCGGCTCCACGTCGATCCGCAGGGACTACGGCTCGGTATCCGGTGTGCTGTACGTCGACAAGAACGGCAACGACGCGCCCGACGCGGGCGAGGCCCTCACCGGCTACTACGTCATGATCGAGGGCGGCACCCCGAAGTCGAGCCGCAGCAACCTGGTGGACAGCCAGGGCCGGTTCTCCTACACCGACCTGCCGGTCGGTGACTACCGGATCGTGCAGCTCGTCGGCACCCAAGGGAACAACCACGCGGTCAAGCCGGGCACAAGCAAGTTCGTGATCCGCAAGGGCGAGGACACCAAGCTCGCCGTCTCCGCCGTGAAGCTGGTGTCGGACGCGCTTGAGGTGAAGGTCGCGTTGGACCGCGACTCCTACGCGAAGACCGACCCGGTTGACATCAGCATCACTCTGAAGAACAAGTCCGACGTGCCGCTGACGGGCGTTGTCGCCGTCTGCAACCCTTACGCCAACGATGTTCCCGGCATGATCGAGGGCATCGGCAAGGCCTGGGAGCAGTTCAACCCGGACGGCCCCGGTGTCACGGTGGGTGCCGGTGAGACCGCGGTGTTCCACGTCACCGACGAGGTGCCCGCGGACACCATCGGCCAGGTCCAGGTCGCCTGCAACTTCGGCAACGACGGCCGCAACTCGTTCGGCTACGTCGGCGGCTCGGACTGGGCCCGCGTCACGGGGTTCAACGGCAAGGTTCGCGGCACCGTGGTGGACGCCTCGACCGGCAACCCGGTCGAGCAGGGCCGGATCGTCGCGATCGACCCGGTCACCCGCCGGCCCGTCGGTGGTTCCCAGCTCGGCTACCAGGGCCACTTCGAGACCGCCGACATGCGGGTCGGCAACGCCGCGTTCGTCGTGCTCGGCCAGTGGAAGCCCAAGGACGGCAAGGAGTTCACCTTCGACGTGCAGGCCGACCAGACGAGCAGCGCACCGGTGTTCGAGGTTGTTCCCGGCCCGGAGGTGCCCGACCCGTCGAGGGTCGCACCGGACATCGCGGTGACCGCAGCGTTCAACAAGGCCACGTACGAGAGCACCGAGCTGGCCCAGGTGACGGTCAAGGTCGAGAACAAGGGCACTGCCGCCGGGTACGCCCGGTTCGTGGACGAGAACCAGAAGCCCTTCGACCACCTCAGGTACGACCTGCGTCAGTGGGGCGACTTCATCAACTACGGGAAGCAGGTCGTTCTTCAGCCGGGCGAGAGCCGCCTGGTCGTGATCACCGGCGACATCCTGTGGTACTCGACCATCGTCATCTTCAAGGCGAAGATCGACGTCTACGGCGACTCCGACCAGAGCAACAACACTGTTGAGATCAAGACCGGTGTGCAGAGGCTCACCGGCAATGTCGAGGTCCTGGCCTACGGTGACAAGGACGGCAACGGCAAGTACGACTCCGGCGAGGAGTTCGGGGATCTCGACCTCACGCTGGCGGCTCGCTTCAGCGGGCCGTCGTTGGAGAAGCGCACCGACGCCACTGGCCGGGCGCGGTTCGACAACGTGCAGATCGGCACCTACTACACGTACTCGCAGTTCCGCGACGGCTGGGTTCTCGGCAGCATCGACAGCCCGAGCGGGACGATCAGCGCCGGCGCGACGACGGTGATCGAGCTCAAGGCCGTGCGTCCGCTCTCGGACAAGTTCACCGTGACGGCGAAGTTCGGCAAGGCCGTGTACGCGGCGGGCGAGGACTATTCGCTCGACCTGACGCTCACGAACAACACCGGTGCGGCCCTCGACGGAGTCGCGGCCATGTGCCACGACCCCGGTTCGGTGTGGGCGGGCCCCGGTTGGGGTGACGTTCGCGAGGGCGGTCCCGGCATCCGGCTGGAAGACGGCGAGACGAGGGTCGTCCGGGTCACCGGACCTCAGCCCGAGGGCTCCGCGGACGCCGGTTTCCTGGATGTCTCCTGCGACCTCGGCCCGCGCCCGTATCTGATGGGATATCCGACCGCGGTCGCGTGGGCTCACGTCCCCGGCAAGACCGCCGGCGCGCAGGGCCGTCTCGTGTACGACGCCGAGCACGACGGCAGCTTCGAGGGTGACGGCGTCGCCAAGACCACCGTCGTGCTCGTCGACCGGTTCACCAAGAAGGTGACCGCTCGCACGATCTCGGGCACCGACGGCGAGTTCGCGTTCACCGACGTGCCGGTCGGCGAGTACGAGCCGGTCGTGGTCGGGAAGTGGAAGGCCCGGATGTACTGGGGCGGGTACTTCCGGGTCAGCGCGGGCTCGGCCGGCAACGAGCAGGTCGTCGTGCTGGAGCCGGGTCCGGACGTCGAGGACCCCGGTTACCCGCTGCCCGAGGACCAGAAGCCTGGCGCGAACACCCCTCCAGCCTCGCCAGGTGGAGCAGGTGGAACCGGTGCAGGCACCGCTGACACGCTCGCCAAGACCGGCGCGAGCGTACTGGGCCTCGGCCTTGTCGGCGCACTGCTGGTGGCCTTCGGCTTCGGTGCCAGCGCGATCGGGCGCCGTCGCGTCGCATAACTGAAGTTCCACCTACAGGGCCCGCACTCATCCTGAGTGCGGGCCCTGTTGTCATCAGCGCCACACTTCGTCGTCCCGAATGGAGTGTTAGCGTCGCTAACCATTGGGTACCTGGGGGTGACATGACAGGTGACATGACGGTCTGGGAAGCAATCGCGGTGGTCATCGCGGGTGTGTTCGCAGGCGGCATCAACACCGTCGTCGGCAGCGGCACGCTCGTGACGTTCCCCGTGCTGCTCGCCGTCGGGTACCCGCCCGTGGTCGCGAACGTCTCCAACAGCCTCGGTCTCGTGCCCGGCTCGCTGTCCGGCGCCTGGGGCTACCGCGAGGAGCTCAAGGGGCAGAAGTCGCGCATCACCCGGCTGCTGCCCGCCTCGATCCTCGGTGGTGTCGTCGGCGCGATCCTGCTGGTGACGTTGCCGGACAAGGCCTTCAAGGCGATCGTGCCGGTGCTGATCGTGATCGCCCTGGTCCTCGTGGTGATTCAGCCGTGGCTCAACCGGCGGCTCGCTCATCGGCAGTCCAACGACGACGGTGGCGTGCTGTTGTGGATCGGCGTGTTCCTCGCCGGCATCTACGGCGGGTACTTCGGGGCCGCGCAGGGCGTGCTGGTCATGGGGATCATGGGCGTGCTCGTGAACGAGCACCTGCAGCGGATGAACGCGCTGAAGAACCTGCTGACCGCGTTCGTGAACCTGGTCGCCGGGGTGATGTTCATCTTCATCGCCGACGTGGCGTGGCTCGCGGTGGTGCTGCTGGCCGCCGGGTCTGTCGTCGGCGGTCAGATCGGGGCCAAGATCGGCCGCAAACTCCCACCCGCCGTGTTGCGCGGCGTCATCGTCGTGGTGGGAGTCGCGGCGATCGTTCAGCTGCTCACGAAGTAGAAATCACGCGGTGAACGCGCGGGCCGCGGTCAGGAAGGCGTCGTTCTCGTCCGGCTCGCCGATCGTCACGCGGGTGCCCTCACCCACGAACGCGCGCACCACGACCTTGTGCGCCAGGCAGTGCTCGTTGAAGGCGGCGGTGCGCTCGCCCAGGGGCAGCCACACGAAGTTCGCCTGGGTCTCCGGCACCTCGTAGCCCATCGCCAGCAGCTCGCCCCGCACGCGCGTGCGTTCGGCGACGATCGCGCGGCAGCGGACCATCAGCTCGTCCTCGGCGTCGAGTGAAGCCATCGCGGCGACCTGGGCGAGGGCGTTGACGGAGAACGGCACGTAGACCTTGCGCAGTGCGTCGGCGACCACCGGCGGCGCGACCGCGTAGCCGACCCGCAGGCCCGCGAGGCCGTACGCCTTGGAGAACGTCCGCAGCACCGCCACGTTGTTGTGCCCGGCGGCCCACTGCTGCTTCGCGAGCTCGACGCCGTCCGGGATGTGCGCGTCGTCGACGAACTCCTTGTAGGCCTCGTCGAGCACGACGAGCACGTCACGGGGGACACGGGCGATGAACGCCTCGATCTCCTCGGTGCGCAGCGCGGTGCCGGTCGGGTTGTTCGGGTTGCACACGAACACCATGCGGGTCTGGGGCGTGATCGCCGCGAGCATCGCATCGAGGTCGTGCACGTGCTCCGAGGTCAGCGGAACGCGGATCTGGCGAGCGCCCGACACGTGCGTGACGATCGGGTAGGCCTCGAACGACCTCCACGCGAACAGCACCTCGTCGTTCTCGGTGCAGGTCGCCTGGACGAGCTGCTGGCAGAGCATCACCGAGCCGCAGCCGAGCGCCACGTGGTCCACGGGGACGCCGAGTTTGTCGGAGAGGCGGGCGGTGAGTTCAGTGCAGCCCGAATCCGGGTACCTGTTGATGCTGGTGGCCGCCTCGGCGATCGCTTTGACGACGCTCGGGAGCGGTCCGGCGGACACCTCGTTGCTCGCGAGCTTGATGGCGCCGGGGATGGTCCGTCCGGGCACGTAGGACGGCAGGGACGCCAGGTCAGCACGGGTTCGCACGGTCATACCGCCGATCCTCGCATTGCTCCGTCCGATTGGACACGTTGACTGGTGTTCACCCCTACGTGGAAGGGTGGGAAACATGACCACAACCCGCATTGAGACGCTTTCCCTCACCGACGGCCGTGAGCTGCGGGTGACGATCGCCGAACCCGACTCCGCCGTGCGCGGCGGGCTCGTGGTGCTGCACGAGGCCCGCGGCATCACCGAAGGGGTCCGTTCCCTCGTCAGCAGCCTGGCCGCGGAGGGCTGGCTCGCCATCGCGCCACACCTCTACGACGCGGACCGCGTGCACGGCGACGACATCAGGGACCAGGTCAGCAAGCTGTCGGGGGACCGCTTGCTGGAGGACACCGACGTCGCGTTCGTCTGGCTGGGGCAGCAGGGCGTGAGTGCGGACCGGATGGGCGTCGTCGGGTTCGACATCGGCGGCACGGTCGCGATGGTGGTCGCCGCCAGCCGCACGATCGGGGCCGCCGTCACCGTGGCAGGGCCCGGAATTCTGGAACCGCTGTCGGACGGGCTGCCCGCGCTGGTGGACGTCGCGGGTGACCTCACGTGCCCCTGGCTGGGCATTTACCCCGACGGCGACTCGGAGGAAGTGAGCAAGCTCCGGGATGCGGTGATCAGCTCGGAAACCGCGTCGGATGTGGTCCGTTTCGACGTTTCGAGTGACGAAGCGTGGACTCGTGCGTTGAACTGGTTCGACGCACACATGAGGTAAGAGTCTTTACGGCGGATTGGAACCGAACCGTACTCCAGGTACATCTAAGGGATGCTTCGGACGGCTGACTGGGTGTAGCTGTGAGTAACACTCAGTGCTGCGGTGACGAGTAATGCAGTGCAGGGGGTTGAGGGATGGCTGAAGGCACTGGGACAGGCACTGGAACCGAGACGACCGCGGTTTCGACGGCGACCACCACGCCGATCACCGCGGAGCAGCTGGCGGCGGTGAAACCTGTTCTCCAGCAACAGATGCTGGTGGACAAGGCGGAGGCGAGCAACGCCGCGGCCAAGCTCGACCAGGCGGCGGACAGCGGCAAGCTGACGCTCGACGTCGACGCGGCGGACGCGTTGATCAAGGCGGTCGACACCGCGCGCGACCAGGTCATGGACCTCTGGAAGCGCACGAGCGACCAGCTGGCCACGCCGTTGCAGCTCGGCGAGAACCCGGTCGCCAAGGCGATCAGCGCGCGGTTCTCCGAACTCGCCGTCGGTGAGGACCGCGGCGCCGCGAAGGCGTTGCTGGACCTCTTCAAGGTCCTCGACGACATCAGCAACGCGCTGAGCAAGAACCGCGACACCATCCGCCAGGCCGAGGACGAGGCCGAGCAGGGCTTCAAGAAGAGCGGGGGGTCGTGGTGAGCCAGGGGTCGCACGACAACAAGGGCAACGGTGGCAAGGACGACAACAACAAGTCCTCGAACCACCATCACGACGACGACAAGTACGACCACCACGACCTGCACGAGCCGGTCGACTGGATGGTCTACACGCACGAGCAGCTCTACGACATGGTGACCAAGGGCGTGAACCTCGCCGGTGCGCAGGCGGCCGCGACGAACTGGCAGAAGATCGGCGAGGACATCGCGAGCGTCCGGGCGAGCCTGCTCAAGGCCGTCGAGGACTCGTCGGTCGGCTGGAACAGCGACTCGGCGCGGCTGGCCCGTGACGGCCTGACCGAGGTCACCAACTGGGTCGACGACACGTCGAACTACGCGCACAAGGTGTCCGCGGCGATCACGTCCGAGACCAACAACGTCGAGGCCGCCCGTGCCGCGATGCCGCCGCCTCCCAAGGCCCCGGAAGCACCGGTGCCGCCGACGGTCGTCGACCCCGGCATGCCCCGGCCGGTCCTGCGTCCCGTCAACCGGCTCGCGATGGCCGACGACGTGGCTTCGTTCGGCGGTGTCGAGAGCCTCAAGCGCGATCCGCGCCTGGTGCGCACGCTGCCCGGCGAGTTCACCGGCTTCGACGTCGTCGGCGCCAGCCCGGTCGAGACCCTCGCGGCCAACGACGCCTCGCACCGCCGCGCGGCGGACGTGATGGCGGCGTTCCAGCGCAACTCGGCGGCGGTCGACCAGACCGTGCCGCAGCAGTTCACGCCTCCGGTGAACCCGGTCAACCCGAACACCCCGACGCTCGGCGGTGGTGGCGACCTGAGCGGCCGCACGCCGGCGCCGGACGCCGGTACCGGCGTGGGTGGCCAGGTGACTGCGGCGGGCGTTGCGGGCAACCGGGGCAACACCAACCCGTCCAGCTCGCGTACCTACGGCGGTGGCGCCGGCGTTCGCGGTGGTGGCGGCGGCGGCACCGGCGGTGGGTTCACCGGCGGCATGATGCCCGGCCGGTTCGGCCAGAACTCCGGCAACCAGGGCGGACCCGGTGGCGGCGGTGGCGCGGGTGGCCCTGCCGGCGCTGGTGGAGCGGCGGGCGTCAGCGAGCGCGGCGTGGCGGGTGCTGCCTCGGCGGCCGCGTCGTCCGCGACCGGTGGCCAGACCAAGGCGTTCCAGAACCCGCTCGCGATGGGTGGTGCGCCGATGGGCGGTGCCCCGGCGGCGGGCCAGGGCCGTGACGACGAGCGCGAGCACAAGAGCGCGAGCTACCTGGAAGAGGACGACAACGTCTTCGGCTTGGACCGCAAGGCGGCCCCGCCGGTGATCGGTCAGTGAGCGAACGCCAGTTCACGGTGAGCTCGCAGGAGTTCTTCCTGCTCTGGCAAGCCGTGCACGGCGAGGACCGCGTCGTGCCGCTCGGGACGCCCCACGTGGGCGCCACCCGAGCGGCGCGGCAGCGTCTCGTCGAACAGAGCTCGCAGACGCTCTACGCCCGCGGCCTCGGCACCGTGCACCGTCCGGACCCGGACCTGCGTGCGCTGGTGGCCGGTCTCGGCGAGTTCGACCGCGCGCTGGAGATCGCGTACTTCAAGGGAACCGAACTGGCTCGCGGCATCGCCTGCGCGGGCTGGAGCGGTGCGTTCGCCGCGCGCGTGAACAACGACGTGCACCTGTACCCGTTCCGCCCCAACGCCCTGGCTTCGGCCACGGTGTCATCGTTGCCAGGCCTCGCGCCCGGCACCGGCCGTTCGGTGAACGTGCGCTGGGACGACTACGTGCGCGCCGGCAAGGCGGGCGAGCAGGACGGCAAGCAGGCCTTCCTGGACGTGCTGCGCGACGCGGGCATCCGCGAGCCGGAAGCCCACACGCTGATGCGCATCGTGACGACCCGCATCGGCGGCGGCGAGCTGGGCCTCACCGCCCGCAACCGCGACGGCGTACCGCGCCCGACCGGCCGCTCGGTGTCGTGGCTGGACACCCGCGAGGGCCGCTACCTGCTCCGCAAGCAGGACGGCTGGCTCGTGCTGGCCCCGGCCGACGCGCCGGGCCTGACCAGGGCGGTCGACGAGCTGCTGGCGGGGTAGGTACACACTTTCGGTGTACGTCCAGTCCGCCAATCACACATGGACGTGCGGTTCTGCCTCAACTAGACATGGGGCATGACCGACACCGACGTCGAACTGCTGTGGCGCCCGGACCCCACGAGGGACAACGGGATGACCGCCTTCCGCGCGTGGCTCGCCGACCGCGGGCACCCCTTTGCCGACTACGAGTCGCTGTGGGAGTGGTCCGTCTCCGACCTCGAGGGGTTCTGGGGCGCCATAGCTTCGTACTTCGACGTCCAGTTCCACACCGCTCCTGAGCGCGTGCTGGGCTCCTCGGACATGCCGGGCGCCCAGTGGTTCCCGGGTTCGACGCTGAACTACGCCGAGCACGCCCTGCGCCGTGGAGCCGACGACGACCTCGCCGTGATCTTCCACCGCGAGGACGGCGTCACCTCGTCCCTGACCTTCGGCGCGCTGCGCTCACGCGTGGCCGCTTTCCGGGCCGCACTGGCGTCCCTGGGCGTCTCCGAGGGCGACCGGGTGGTGGCACTCGTCCCGAACGCCCCCGAGGCTCTGATCGCCTTCCTGGCGGCCGCCTCGCTGGGCGCCACGTGGTCTTCCTGCTCCCCGGACTTCGGCGCCCGAGCCGTGGCGGACCGCTTCACCCAGATCTCGCCGACGGTCTTCGTCGCGGTCTCCGGCTACGTCTACAACGGACGGTCGTTCGACTGCCGCCCGGTCGTCGAGGAGATCCGCTCGCAGATCCCGTCGCTGCGGGCCACGGTCCTGATCGACTACCTGGACAACGGTTCTTCTCTGCCGGACACGCATTCGTTCGCCGAGCTGGTCGCGGCGAACGAGGGTGCTCCGCTGGAGTTCACGCCGGTGCCGTTCGACCACCCGCTGTGGGTGCTCTACTCGTCCGGCACCACCGGCCTGCCCAAGGGCATCGTCCAGGGCCACGGCGGCATCGTGGTCGAGCACCTGAAGATGCTCGCGCTGCACAGCGACCTCGGCCCCGGCGACCGCTTCTTCTGGTTCACCACCACCGGCTGGATGATGTGGAACTACCTGGTGGGCGGGTTGCTGGTCGGCACGACGATCGTGCTGTACGACGGCAGCCCGGCCTACCCGTCGCTGAACACGTTGTGGCACTTGGCCGAACAGCACCGCGTCAGCTACTTCGGCACCTCGGCCCCGTACGTCCAGTCGTGCCTGAAGGAGGGCCTCGACCCGTCCTCCCGCTACGACCTGACCGGCCTGCGCGTGGTCGGCTCGACCGGCGCACCCCTTACGCCAGAAGGCTTCCGCTGGATCGCCTCGGCCGTCGGCAAGGACGTCCAGATCGCCTCGGTCTCCGGCGGCACCGACCTCTGCACGGCCTTCGTCGCCGCCTCCCCGGACCGCCCGGTGTGGCTGGGCGAACTCTCCTGCCGAGCCCTGGGCGCCGCGGTGCACGCCTTCGACGAGGCCGGGAACGTGCTGGACGACGCCGTGGGCGAGCTGGTGATCACCAAGCCGATGCCGTCCATGCCGGTCTTCTTCTGGGGCGACGCCTCCGGCGAGCGCCTCCGCGACGCCTACTTCGACACGTACCCGGGAATCTGGCGCCACGGCGACTGGATCCGCATCACCCCAAGGGGTTCCGCGGTCATCTACGGCCGCTCCGACTCGACCCTGAACCGGGGCGGCGTCCGCATGGGCACCTCGGAGTTCTACCGCGTGGTCGAGTCGATTCCGGGCGTCGTCGACTCGCTGGTGATCGACACCTCGGGAGTCACCGAGGGCGAGCTGCTCTGCTTCGTGGTGCTCGACGGCGTGGCTTTGGCCGACGTGGAACCGTTGCTGCGCCAGGAATTGCGTTCGTCCCTGTCCCCACGCCACGTGCCGAACCGCTTCGTCGCCGTCGCCGAGATCCCGAGGACCCTCAACGGCAAGAAGTGCGAGGTCCCGGTGAAGAAGATCCTCGCCGGAGCCGATCCCGACAAGGCCGTGAGCCGAGGCGCACTGCGCAATCCCGAGTCCCTCCAACCGTTCCTGGAACTCGCCTCGGGATGATCTAGGTCACTCCCGCTCGGGTGAACAGGCGTTTAACGCCCCTCTCAAGGCCTCTGCGCGTGCTCTGACCAGCGCGTTCTGGGTTAGGAGGGGGGCGTTTTGCAACTCGGTTGAGGACCTGTGTAACCTATGCGTCGTGGCCGAGGATGGTCCCGGGAGGCTTCGCCTAGTCTGGTCTATGGCGCCGCACTGCTAATGCGGTTTGGGGTAACCCCCCATCCCGGGTTCAAATCCCGGAGCCTCCGCAAGGGCCGAGCCTCTAGGGGATCGGTTATAATTGAAGACCTGCGCTCGTAGCTCAACGGATAGAGCATCTGACTACGGATCAGAAGGTTACAGGTTCGAATCCTGTCGAGCGCGCCAGATCGAAAGGGCCCCGTCCGCGGAAACGCAGACGGGGCCCTTTCGCGTGAGACTCTCGGGTATGAATGGTTGATGCTGCCGGGAGAGCTGGGGGTCGCGGTGTCCGCAGGCACGCTGTTCAGCAAGCAGTACTTCAGGGATCCGGCGGCGACGCTGCACGCGGTTCGCGAGCTCGGGCGAGTCCACCAGGCCGTGCTGCCCAACAAACTGCCGGTGTGGGTCGTGACGTCGCACGACGACGCAAGGGTCGCGTTGACCGACGACCGGGTGCGCAAGTCGTCCGCGGAACTGTCGGCGATCATGCTGCGCAAGCTCGAACAGGCCGGCGGCCAGGCGGAGCTCTCGGCGTTCTTCTCCGGGAACATGCTGGTGATGGACCCACCGGACCACACCCGGTTGCGGAAGCTGCTGGCGCGCGACTTCACGGCGAAGCGGATGGCGGCGTTGCGGCCGCGGATCGAGCAGATCGCCGCGGAACTGCTCGACGCACTCCCGACGGCCGAGCCGGTCGACTTGATCGCCGCGTTCGCCTTCCGGCTGCCGATGATCGTCATCTGCGATCTGCTGGGCGTCCCGGAGGAGTTCCGCGAGCCGATGCGGGACTGGTCGCAGGCGATGATGGGCGAGGTGGCGCCGGACGAGGGCATCGTGGCCTCGCGGCGGATGACGGCCTGCTTCAGCGAGCTGATCCGGCGCAAACGCGCCGAGCCGGGCGACGATCTGCTCTCCGCGCTGACCAGGGCCAGCGATGACGGAGACCAGCTCACCGAGGCCGAGGTGCTCAGCACCGCGATTCTGCTGGTGGTGGCGGGCCACGAGACCACGGTGAACCTGATCGGCTCCAGCGCCGAGGTGCTGCTGCGCGACCACGAGACGCGCGAGCGGCTGGTGGCCGATCCGGACCTGATTCCGAAGGCGGTGGAGGAGCTGCTGCGGCTGACCAGCCCGCTGTCGATCGGCACCACGCGCTACACGGCGGCGCCGATCGCGTTCGGCGACGTCGAGGTCCCGGCAGGGGAGATCCTCCTGGTGTCCCTGGCCGGCGCGAACCGGGATCCGGAGCGGTTCGAGCAGCCCGACGACGTGGACCTGGAGCGCGGCGCCGGGCACCTGGCGTTCGGTCACGGGATCCACTACTGCATCGGCGCGCCCCTTGCCCGCATGGAGGGGGAGATCGCGCTGCGGGAGTTGCTCCGCAGGTTTCCCCGGTACGCCGGCGCTGTTCCGGCCGAGGAGCTCAGGCGCCGCCGCTCCTACATGGTGTCCGGGTTCCGGGAGCTTCCCGTGATCTTGTCGCCGGAGCCGCCGGGCAACCGAGATGCGACCAGTAGCGTGCATCTCCCGTGACCTTCAAGAAGATCGCCGCCGGAATTCTCGCCGCCGCGGCCCTCGCTGTCCTGGCTCCCGCTTCAGCCCAGGCCGACCCCTCGATCGGGTTCGAGACCGGTGACGGCTACGACTACACCAAGGGGACCATCACCTGGCACAACCGCACCGTGACCATCAGCGGCTACGTGATCGACGAGGGAGCCGGCTGGACCGAGGTCCGGTTCCGGGTGTTCGCCGGCAGCACGCAGATCGGCGCCGAGGAGTCGCGCTACACCGATGACGCCAGCACGAACCCGAAGCTCAGGTCGCCGAGGCGTTTCGAGCTCGGCATGGGCGACACGACCAAGCCCGGCGGCGTGAACAAGGTCGAGATCGCCATCTGCCACACCAAGAACACGTGCGTGGACCACACGACCAGGCTGCGGCCCTAGTCGAAGTCGTACACGGTGGTGGCGACGCCTTGCGCCAGCAGGGTTTGCTCGATGAGCGGCTCGACCAGCTCCCACCGCCCCGCCCGCCAGACCGCACCCGATGCGCGGCACGCTCACCCCGAACCACACCGCATGCGAGGCCAGAACCTCCAGGCACTGCGCGGTCGCCTCGTATCGCACGGGCGGCCCCTTGCTCCCGTGTGAGTGCCGCGCTGCCCCACCATGTTCGCCGCCCGGGTGTCCGGCCGGACCTGCGCCAGCTGCACGGCCTCGAGCCCGAGGTCGTTGCAGACATCTCATCCGGGAACTGTCGAACGCTGCTCATTTTTCTACTGGTGACAAAGGCCGGAAGCAATCGATTCCACAGTGGTTGATCTGCGAAAAGAGGTTTGAACCGGTCGTCGTTCCACGTACGCCGTTCGGCGCGGACAAAGGCCATTCGTCGACGTGAACGACCACTCGATGATGGCACTTGGCCACACTCGGGGTATGGCGATTCTGGCGGGCAAGGCCGTGGTCATCACCGGTGCCGGGCAGGGCTTGGGGCGGGCGTTCGCCACCCACGCCGCCGCCTCCGGAGCCGCCGTGGTGATCAACGACGTGGACGAGCCGCTCGCCGGGCAGGTCGCCGAGCTCATCACCCTCATGGGCGGCAAGGCCGTCGTCAGCGCCGGCAGCGTCACGGATCCCGACCAGGCCCAGACCATGATCGACACGTGCACGGCGGCGTTCGGCAGGATCGACGGGCTCGTCAACAACGCCGGCATCAGATACCAGGCCGCCATCGGTCAGGACGACCCCGAGCGGATGCGCGAGCTGATCGAGATCAACGTTCTCGGCACGCTGTACTGCACCAACGCGGCCGTGCAGAGCATGCGCCGCGGGTCGATCGTCAACCTCGGCTCGGTGGCGATGGTGGGCCAGCCGACCGCGCTCACCTACAGCGCCTCCAAAGGGGCCGTCGCCAGCATCACGGCCGGAGCGGCGGCCGAGCTCCACGACAAGGGCATCCGGGTCAACGCCGTCTGCCCGATCGCCTGGACCCGCATGGCCGCGGCGGACACCAAAGCCGTCCCCAGTGGGCCGCCCGAAACCATCGCGCCGCTGGTCACGTACCTGCTCAGCGACCGCGCCGCGAAGATCACCGGGCAGCTGATCCGGTTCGCCAACGGGCGGTTGCACGTCATGGGGCAGACGAGCCCCAAGGAGCCGGTCATCGAGAACGACGAGTGGGACGTCGACGCGATCGCCGAAGCCTTCGAGGAACGGATCGAGCCCGAGGACCCGGCGTGGGTGCGTTGGGGTGTCGGAAGGTGACTCGCGCCTGAGCAACGGGCAGAGTGGCGGTCGTGGACCAGCGGGAGATCATGCAGCGGGCGCTCGGCGTCCTGACGCTCACCTACGACGGCGGCGAGTCCGGCGACTACCTGCGCACTGCCCTCAAGTCGTTGCAGGAGGGCGTGTTCAGCTACGAGGTCAAGGTCGACGGTGACCTGAACGAGGCCGGCGCGCAGGCCCTCAAGCAGGCCATGGACCAGGTGCTCGGGCAGTTCGGCTGGTTCACCGCGGGGCTGCTCTACGCCTTCCACGGCGTCGCGCAGGCGTACGAGAACGACTGCGAGGACGCCGACGTGAAAGCCGTTCTGCAGAAGCTGGCCATCGGTCTTGCCGACAACGAGTGAAGCTCGCTTTTGCGGGATTGCTCGGACCGGCCTAGCTTCGGTCCATGAAAATTCGCTCAGCGGTGTTGACGACGTCTGTTGTGGCCGGGTTGCTCGCAGGCCAGGGAGTCGCGAGCGCATTTACCGGAGACGTGACTTTCTACGTGCCGAGCCTCGGCGCCTGCGGCCAGGTCAGTTTGCCCACCGACTACGTGGCGTCGTTGCCGGCGTCCATGTTCGATCCGAGTCCGGGTGGCAACCCGAACAACAACAAGAACTGCGGCAGAAAGATCAAAGTTACCCGTGGCGCGAATTCGGTCGTGGTGACGGTGGTGGACCGCTGCTCGGGCTGCAAGCGTGGAGACCTGGAAATCTCACCCACGGCGTTCCAGCAACTCGCCCCGCTCACGGCGGGGCGCATCTTGGCGACGTGGGTCTTTGTCCGCTAACTGGTCAACTCGGCGCGGACGCCGTCGGAGAACGGCGTCCAGGCCTCCACCGCCCACGGGCCGAAACGCAGATCCGTCAAGGCGACGCAGGCTGCGGAAATGTCGGGATCGACCCACAGGAACGTGCCGGACTGTCCGAAGTGACCGAAAGTCCGCGGGGAATGGGTGAGTCCCGTCCAGTGCGGCGACTTGCCGTCCCGGATTTCGAAGCCGAGCCCCCAGTCGTTCGGCTTCTGCATCCCATAACCGGGCAGAACGCCGTTCAGCCCGGGAAACACAACGGAAGTCGCCTCGGCAACGAGCTCAACGGAAACCAGCTTCGGCGACAACAACTCAGCAGCGAACAAAGCCAAATCCGCAGCGCAGGACTCGGCGCCGGCCCCAGCAGAGCCCACCAGAGCCGAGGAACTCATCCCCAGAGGCGCGAAAACAGCCTCGTGCAGATAAGTGGCGAACGGCATCTCACAAGCGGCTCCCACAAAAGAAGCCAGCACGTCGAACCCGGCGTTGGAGTAGATCCGGCGAGTACCGGGCGCCGCCTGCACCTCGGCCTTGTCGAACGCGTACCCGGCCGTGTGCGAGATCAGGTGCCGAACGGTCGAACCCTCAGGACCGGCCGGCTGGTCCCACTCGACCGCACCCTCCTCCACGGCGACCAGCACCGCGTAGGCGGTCAGCAGCTTCGTGACCGACGCCAGCGGGAACATGCGCTGCTGGTCGCCCAGCGAGCCCACCACGGCACCAGAAGACACCACGGCCACCGCGACGTTCGAGACAGGCCACGTCGCCGCCACTTCCACGCTCTGCATGGGACAGACGTTAACGTCAGGGGGTGACAGTCCGGGAACTGATCGTCCTGGGAACAGCCAGCCAGGTTCCCACGCGCCAGCGCAACCACAACGGCTATCTGCTGAGGTGGGACGGCGAGGGCTTCCTGTTCGACCCGGGCGACGGCTCCCAGCGGCAGCTGCTGCGATCAGGCGCCGCTGCGAGCGACATCACCCGGATCTGCATCACGCACTTCCACGGCGACCACTGCCTCGGCGTCCCCGGCATCGTCCAGCGCCTGAGCCTCGACCGGGTCCCGCACACGGTCCACGCCCACTTCCCGAGCAGCGGCTCCCACTTCTTCGAGCGCCTGCGCTACGCCAGCGCCTTCTACGACGCCGCGGACATCAAGGAAGAGCCGATCACCGGGAACGGCCGGCTGGCGCAGGGCAAGTTCGGCACGCTCGAGGCCTACGAGCTCGACCACGGTATCGACAGCTTCGGCTACCGGCTGATCGAACCCGACGGCCACCGCATGCTCCCGGAGAAGCTGAAGGAGCACGGCATCCAGGGCCCGCAGGTCCGCGTGCTGCAAGAAAAGGGCGAGCTCGACGGCGTCAGGCTCGAAGACGTCAGCGAACCCCGCAAGGGCCAGAAGTTCGCGTTCGTCATGGACACCCGCCTGTGCGACAACGTCTACGAGCTCGCCGACCAGGCGGACATGCTGGTGATCGAGTCGACCTACCTCGCCCGCGACACCAAGCTCGCCGGCGACCACGGCCACCTCACCGCCCAGCAGGCCGCCCGCGTCGCCCAGGACTGCAAGGTCCGCAAGCTGGTCCTGACCCACTTCTCCCAGCGCTACGAGGACCCGGCCGAGTTCCACGCGGAAGCCGCGCAGGAGTTCGGCGGCGAGATCGTCATCGCGAAGGACCTGGACCGGGTTCCGGTGCCGAAGCGCTCCACTGGTCCTTGACGATGTCGGCCAACGCGGAGTGCGAGGGCTGCCAGCCCAGCGCCCGCAACCGCGACACGTCCGCCCGCTGCGACGGCACCTCGCCGGGGTGCGCGGGCTTCCAGGTCACGTTCACCGGCCGTCCCGAAACACCGGCGACAGTCTCCAGAACGTCCCGGATGGACGCTGGTGTGGCGCCGACGTTGTACACCGCGGACTCACCCACCGTGCACGCCTCCAGCGCCACGACGAATGCGGCGGCAACGTCCCGCACGTGCACGAAATCGCGCACAGCCGACCCGTCGCCGTAGACGTCCATCCCGTCGACCGTCCCAGCCGCGGCGGCGACGGCACGGGTGATCACCCGAGTGGTGTCGGTGTCACCACCTCCAGCGACGTTGAACAAACGCAGCGTGGTCGCTCCGATGCGCCCGGACCGCGCCGCCCACGCCACCAGGTCCTCCGCGGCGGCCTTCGACGCCGCGTACGGCGAAGAGGGTTCCCGGACTGACGACTCGGTCAGAGGGGAGTCCGAGGGCCGGTACACCCCGGCAGTCGACGCGAGCAGGAATCGTTGCCCCTCCAGCGCCTTCAGCAGGTTCAGCGTCCCGCCGACGTTCACCGCGTAGTACAAAAGTGGATCTTCGAACGACTCCCGCACGCGCGCGGCACCGGCCAGGTGGATGACGGCGTCGGCGTCGATTGACCCGAACGGTTCCGAGAGCCGTTGACGGGACAAAACAGGTTCATGCCCGTGAACCCGCAGCTCACGCACCACGGCACGGCCGACATACCCAGTGGCGCCGGTCACCAGAACTCGCACAAGTTGACCCTAAAGGTCGACGCGCACTCGGCCGATAACACACGAGTGAGTTACCCCCATCGCGCTGTGCACACGAGCATCGCCGGACTTCTGCACGACGTAGCCGTGCACGAGTTCAAGCGGCAGGAGTTCCTGCGCAACGTGGCCGAGATCGTGGGAGCCGCACCCGCGCCTCAGCCCGTGACCGCCGAGCTCACCCAGCCGCTGCCGGCGATCAACCCCAGGCGCAGCTTCCTCAACCGCGTTGACCAGGTCCTTCGGGACGCGGCTCGCGCCTAGGGCGCACCTAGATCAAAGACTGATCCACTTGCCGTGAGGCCCGCCTGTGCGGGCCCGCCGCAACATTCATCCGGCCGTTGCCGGACCGTGCTTCGACACACATACCGGGTGGCTCTACGCTACGCGTCACCCGGCGATCGCCGGTCGCATCCTTCTGCTTCTCTCAAAGCGGGTTCTCGGCGATGGATCATGTCTTCGCGGCGCTCAACGAGCGCTTGGGCGGATTGTTCGGTGACCGGCTGGTCGTGCTGGCCGGCGGCACTCGTTTGGCGAAACGCGCGCATGAGCTTCATGCGCTCGGTGCTCGCCATACGCTCGTGCTGGATACCGACGATCATGCCCCGCTGCATGACTCGGTGATCGCCAGGTGGGTCTCGCTGGGCATCAAGGGCGGCTTCGTCGCCGTCGAACAGCGCCGCCTCGGCAAGCTGCTCACGAAGCCGTCGGCAGAGGTCCGCGCGATCCTCAAGGACTTCGACCCCGAGGCCGAAGCCGTCGTGATCAGCACGCCGTACAACGAGATCGGCACCTTCCAGGGCCGTCCCGTGCTCAACGCGCGCGAGCACAAGTGGGCCGAACTGGAGAACAAGACCACCATCGACGCGCTGTGGGACGAGCTGTCCGCCCGCCGCGCGCCCGCGATGGTGTTCGACCTCGACTTCGAACGCCTCTGGGGCGCCTCGGAGATCCTCGACCGCGGCGCCGGCGTCGTCTGGTCCGGTGACGGCCCCGCGATCAACGGCGGTGCCAACTTCGTTCGCCGCGTGCGGACGTACGAAGAGGCCAAGGACGCCTTCGAGGTGCTCGCTCCCAAGTGCGAGCAGGTGCGCGTGATGCCGTTCCTGGAAGGCATTCCGGTGAGCGTGCACGGCATCGTGTTCCCCGACGGCACCGCGGTGCTGCGTCCGATCGAGATGGTCGTGCCGCGCCGCCAGGGCCAGGCCAAGTTCCTCTACGCGGGCTGCGCGTCGTACTACGACCCGCCCGTGTGGATCCGCGACGAGATGCGCAACCTGGCCCGCCGCGTCGGCGAGCACCTGCGCGAGACCGTCGGCTACCGCGGCACGTTCACGCTGGACGGCATCGCGACCGAGGACGGCTTCCTGCCGACCGAGATCAACACCCGCTACGGCGGCGCGATGGTCTGCTTCGAGGACGCCGTCCCGTCACTGCCCCTCGCCCTCGTCCAGGTCGCCCTGGTCGCGGGCTGGGACCTCGGCATCTCCTCCATGCAGTTCGAGGAGACGGTGCTGCAGGCGGCGGACAACCTCCGCTCGGGTGCGGTGGGCGCCAACGTGCGTGCCGTGCAGCCGACCGAGGTCGACGAGCGCCGGGTGATCTTCACCGGCTGGGCGTGCCGGCTGGCGCACCCGGACGAGCCCGCGCACGCGACGCTGCGGCTCAGCCCGTCGCCGATCGGTGGCCGCCTCGATCTCGACCTGCACCGCGAGAACATGCCCGTCGGTGCGCCCGTGGCGGCGTTGACCGTGGCGGCGTTCGCGCTGGCCGACCAGGAGTGGGGGACGGGCCTCGGTGCCCTGGAGCCCGCGATCGCCGTCGAGGACGAGGCTCAGGTCGAGCAGGAGTTCATCGAAGAGGCAGTGACCGCTTAGGACTCACCAGGCGCCCTCATCGCCGTACGCGGAGATGAGGGCGAACCGGTAGCCCATCAACGCCGCGGCGACCTCACGTGGCTGGTGCGCGGGCCGCACCAGCCCTTCGCCGAGCACCTTCGGCCGGGGCAGGTCCACCCCGAGTAACTCGGGCGACCGCTTCATCAGCGCCACGGCGATCTCGGCCGCGTCGGCGAGCATTTCCTCGTTGGGCAGCTCGGCCATGTCCTGCATCAGTCCCATGACGAACGCGGGCAGCTTCTCCGGCACCGCGCAGGCGAGCGCCACGAGGCACGCCACCCGTTCGGACGCCAGCGCTTCGAAGATCTTCGGCGCACCTTGAGCGACCGCGTGCCGGGTCTGCGTCAGCCAATCGGGTGCCGTGCGGGGGAGTTCGCGGCCGAGCGCGTTCCAGCGGCGGTGCGTGCGGCGACCGTCCTCGGTGAAGCCCTTGCCCGCCAACGCCATCGCGGCCAGCAGGAAGATCGCCCGGTCGCGCACGTCGCCGGCGACCTTGTACGACGCTCCCACCTCGACGAGGTACGGCACGGCGCAGAACGAGGCCTCGGAGACCGTGTCGTCGGTCAACAGGCGCTCTGCCAACGAGCTGAGCGCGTCGAGCCGCACGTCGGCGCTGGGGTCCATGAGCGAGCGGAGCAGGCGCGGCACCCGACCGGCGCCACCACGGCCGTCGTAGACCTCGACCCAGGTGATCCTGTCTCGTGGCACCAGGCCAGGAAGCGGCTCATTCCGGCGGTTCCTCCTTGAACACGAAGCGAGGCGGGATGGGGCGGCCGTAGACGAAGAGGTTGCGCACCATCCGCCAGCAGATGCCGAACAGAAGGCGGATCACGGCTGCGGGTCCGTTGGCGGGGAGGCGGTTTCGGGGTGGCTGCAGCTTGGGCAGGCGCGAGTAGAGCGGCGCTGTTGTGGTGCGGCTGGCGAGGACTTGGGGTCGGTGCGGATCACGGTGCGGCGCAGGGGGTTGGGCGGCGTCATGGGCGCAGCTGCTTCAGCACCAGGCGGGCTGCGGTTGCCAAGGGGCCCTTGGGATTGCGGGGGAAGCTGCCGCGCTCCAGCGACTCGGCCAGGCCTGGTTCCGGACGCATCTGGGTGAGCAGGGGGACGCCGATGACGTCGGCCATCTCGGCCGCTTGGAGGTTGCCAGGGGACGGGCCGCGGACCACCAGGCGGATGTTGCGGCCCTGGGTGAGCAGGCGGGTGGCCACTCGGCTGGCGGCTGCGGTTGCGCGGACCTCGGCCGGTACGACCAGGACTGTGAGGTCGGTGCGGTCGAGGGCGGCTGAGGCGGCGGCGGTGGGGTGGCGTGGGAGGTCGCAGACGACGGTGCAGCCCGAGCGGCGGCCCGCGTCGAGGACGGCGGCCACGGCGGCGGGTTCTGGGTCTGGACCCGTTCGGTCGCAGGCCAGGACGCTCAGGCTGCCCGTGACGGGGAGCGCTGCTCGCAGGGCCGACATCGGGACTCGGCCGCCGCTGCAGTGGACGCCCGGCCAGCGGGCGCCCTCGTCGGACTCGGTGCCCAGGGCCAGGTCTATGCCGCCGCCCAGCGGGTCGCAGTCGACGAGCATCGCCTCGCCGCCCGCGGCCACCGCTTCGCGGCCGGCGGCGATGGCCAGGATCGAGGCGCCGGAACCGCCTCGGCCGCCGACGAACGACACCACTCGGCCGCGGTCGGACGGCGGGCCCTCGTCGACGTCGGTGAGAGCGCTCACCAGCAGGCGGCCGTCGAGAGGTAGCTCCAGGACGCCGTCTGCGCCCAGAGCCACCGCCGGAGCCCAGGGCGGATCGCCTCCGTGGACCACCAGCACGCCGGAGCGGCGCGGGAAGTTCGCGTCCAGGCAGGCGGAGACGGCTGACGGATCGAGCAGGACCAGAGGCGCGCTGTGCCATTGCGAGCGCAGCGAGGTGACGTCGGGGGCGCAGGAGACCGAGCAGTCCGCGGCGGCGGCCATGCGGAGGACCTCGTCGAGGAGGTCCTGGTCCGTGAGCAGGGCGATGGGGTGGGTCATGGGGTCCACGCTGCTGGGTCGTGATGAACGACACAACGGGCGAAGATCCAGATGTGGACAAATCGCGGGCTGTGGACAAGTCGCGATCTTGAAGCCCTGCAACGGCAGGAAGTGTCGGACCTGTGTGCGAACCTGAAGGGTTGGGCACGAAAACCCGGACGAAGAAGAGCAGAGGTCCAGTCGCACCGACCGAGAATCGGGGCCCGGATATGGGACGACCCCCGCCAGGGGGGAGGGACGGGGGTCGTCAATGGTTCAGTCCCGGGGGGTCGGACTGAACCCGTCCGTCGAACCGGACTCTCCTACTGTATCCCCATGCGCCAGTGCCGCGCGCAACTTCGGCAACAGCTGCGCGCCAAGTTTCGGTAACCGTGTCGCACAACGGTTTCGTACACGAACGAAATGCCGCCCGAACGGCCTACTGACGAGTACACCTAAGCTGAGCTACATGAGTCGGATCGCCGCCTTCTTCGACCTCGACAAGACCGTGATCGCGAAGTCGAGCACGCTGGCGTTCAGCCGTCCCTTCTTCCAGGAGGGGCTGATCAACCGCCGCGCGGTGCTGAAGAGCGCATACGCCCAGTTCGTGTTCATGCTCGCCGGTGCGGATGCGGACCAGATGGACCGCATGCGCGCGCACATCACCGCATTGGCCGCCGGCTGGGACGTCGAGCAGATCCGCAGCATCGTCAACGAGACGCTGCACGACATCGTCGATCCACTTGTCTACAAAGAAGCGACACAGTTGATCGCCGATCACAAGGCCGAGGGACACGACGTCGTCATCGTGAGTGCGTCCGGAGAAGAACTGGTCGCCCCCATTGCCCAGATGATCGGTGCGGACTACAGCGTCGGAACCAAGATGGTGGTCCACGACGGCCGCTACACCGGCGATGTCGACTTCTACTGCGCGGCCGACAACAAGGCCGTCGCCATCAAGCAGCTCGCCGCCGAGCACGGTTACGACCTCGCCCAGAGCTATGCATATTCGGACAGCGTCACGGATCTGCCGATGCTCGAGGTCGTCGGCCACCCGACGGTCATCAACCCGGACCGGGGCCTGCGCCGCACCGCCGCGCAGAACGGCTGGCCGGTGCTGCAGTTCTCCGACCCGGTGAGCCTGCGCTCCCGCATCCCCACCCCGTCGGGCAAGGCCGTCGCGGTCACGGCCATCAGCCTCGGCGCGGTCGCCGCCGCCGGAGCCGCCTGGTACGGCCTGCGACGCAAGCGCAACCGCGACTGAAGTCAAGCCCGAACAACCAAGACGAAGCGATAGAGACCGGTACTGGCGAGTAGCGGCAACGCCGTGCACACGTGGTGTCCGCGTGAGTGCACGACCACGCCCTGTCAGCGGTACCCGAACATGTACAAAACCTCACAAACGCTGAAACCGCAGTACTTTCACTACTGAACGTGGCTTGAACGGTGCACCCGTCCGAGCCCTTGCTGTGACCGGGCGCACGCACTTAAATGGGTGGTGCGGAACTCGGGTCGGCCAGGGACCTGGCGAAGAGAAGCCAGACTCCACCCCGGCAGGGCTCCGTGCGCGGACTTCGAGTACCCACGCGCAGCACGCCGCGGGAGGCTTGTCGTCTAGGGCCTGCGTACCGGGACGCCGGACGCCGAGGCCAGGGTTGTACGACTAGAGTTGCACGCTTGGTAACTCGCAAGCCCGCGCTGAAGACGGGGCACCCTTTCGAGGGTGCCCCGTCTGCTTGTTCGGTCAAAAATTGCCACCGAACGGCAGAATGTGCGCCCGTTGACCCACCACGCAGCCGTGAGTAACTTGCGAAATACGCCAGTTACCTGTGGGAACATCACCGGGAGGCACGGACAAGTGCGGAAGTTCGCCGCGTTGACGCTGGTCACAGCCATGGTCGCCCTCACGCCGGTGGCGAGAGCGGACGCCAGCGTGACCACTCTGCGCGGGATGTCGCTGGAACAGAAGGTCGGCCAGCTCTTCGTCACGTACGTCAACGGCCAGGCCGCCGACGTCCCGCACCCCAAGAACCAGACCGACTTCGGAGTGGCGACGGCCGCGGAGATGGTGCGCAAGTACCAGCCCGGCGGCGTCATCTACTTCAACAACTCGAGCCGCGACAACATCGACACCCCGAAGCAGATCGCGCAGCTCTCCAACGGCCTGCAGAAGGCCAGCCGCATCCCGTTGCTCATCTCGACCGACCAGGAGATGGGTCTCGTCACGCGGATCGGCCCGCCGGCCACCCAGCTGCCGGGCAACATGGCCCTCGGCGCGGGGAGAAACACCGCGGACGCCGAAGAAGCCGCCCGCATCACCGCCCAAGAGCTCCGCGCGATGGGCATCAACCAGAACTTCGCCCCGGACGCCGACGTCAACTCCAACCCGGCCAACCCGATCATCGGCGTGCGCAGCTTCTCGAGCGACCCGAAGCTCGCGGCCGACATGCTGAAGGCCCAGGTCACCGGCTACGAGGGCCACCGCTGGTTCGACTCGGACTCGGTGACGTCCACGGCCAAGCACTTCCCCGGCCACGGCGACACCTCCGAGGACAGCCACACCAGCCTGCCGGTCTCGAACCGCACCCTCGACCAGTGGCGCCAGATCGACGCGCCGCCGTTCAAAGCCGCCATCGACGCCAAGATCGACTCGATCATGACCGCGCACATCCAGGTGCCGCAGATCGACCCGTCCGGCGAACCGGCCACGCTCTCCAAGAAGGTCATCACCGGCCTGCTGCGCGAAGAGCTGAAGTACGACGGCGTGGTCATCACCGACTCGCTGGAGATGGCCGGCGTCCGCAAGCTGCACCCCAACGACGCGGAGATCCCGGTCCTCGCCATCAAGGCGGGCGTCGACCAGCTGCTGATGCCGCCGAACCTCGGCCTCGCGATCGACAGCGTCGTCAAGGCCGTCCGCAGCGGCGAGATCCCCGAGCAGCGCATCGACGAGAGCGTGCTGCGCATCCTCAAGATGAAGCTCCTGCGCGGGGTCATGCTCAACAACGAGGTCGACGTCGACAAGGTCGACCAGATCGTCGGCTCCAACACCCAAGCCGCGCAGAAAATCGCCGACCGCACCATCACCGCCGTCCGCAACGACGCGCAGGCCATCCCGCTCAACGCCGCCGCTCCCCTGGTCGTCGGCACCAGCGACGCCACCACGTCGGCTCTCGCGACGAGGATCAAGGGCACCAAGGTCGTCACCGCGACCAGCCCCACACCCGCCCAGATCCAGCAGGCACTCGCCGCAGCGGCCAACGCGGACAAGATCGTCGTGCTGACCAACAACCTCAGCACCCGGCCCGCCCAGCTCGACCTGCTCAACCAGCTGGTCGCCACGGGCAAACCGGTCATCGCGGCCGCCACCGGCAACCCGTACGACGTCGCCTACAGCAACGCCAAGACGTGGCTCGCCACCTACTCGACCACGACCGTCTCCATGGAGGCACTGGCCAGGATCCTGCTCGGCGAGGCCAAGCCGCAGGGCAAGCTCCCGGTCGACGTGCCAGGCCCGAACCCCTACCCGTTCGGACACGGAGTGACCTGGTGAGAAGGCGGAGCTTCCTCGCGGCAAGCGCCCTGTCCGTCCCCCTCGTCAGCACCACCACCGCCAACGCGACCCCGAGGCTCTCCACCGGAGCCGAGCAACTCGCCGCAGACCGCTGGCGCAAGCTCAAGGGCCGCAAGGTCGGCGTGCTCACGAACCCGACGGGCATCCTGAGGGACCAGACCCACATCGTCGACTCGATGGTCGCCCACGACGCCAAACCGACAGCCGTCTTCGGTCCGGAACACGGCTTCCGCGGCACGGCACAAGCCGGCGGCTCCGAGGGCGACTACGCCGACCCGCGCACCGGCATCCCGGTGTACGACGCGTACGGCGCCAACGCCACGAAACTCCAAGCGATGTTCACGAAAGCGGGCATCGACACTGTCGTCTTCGACATCGCGGACGTCGGCGCGCGCTTCTACACCTACATCTGGTCGATGTACACGGCGATGCAAGCCGCCCCGGACCTCGACTTCATCGTCCTGGACCGCCCGAATCCCATCGGCGGCAACGCGAACGGCCCGCAGCTCGACCCCGCGTACGCCACCGGAGTCGGCCTGAAACCGATCGTCCAGCAACACGGCATGACCGTCGGCGAACTGGCCCGCTTCTTCAAGGGTGAGTTCGACCTGACCACGAAACTCGAAGTGGTCAACATCCGGAACTGGCGCAGGAACCAGCTCGACACCGGCCTCCCGTGGGTCCCGCCGAGCCCGAACATGCCCACCCAGGACACCGCGCTCGTCTACCCCGGCACGTGCCTGTTCGAAGGCACCGTGCTCTCGGAAGGCCGCGGCACCACCCGCCCGTTCGAAACCGTTGGCGCACCAGGAATCGACTGGCGGTGGGCCGAACAACTCAACGCGCTCGACCTCAACGGCGTGCGGTTCCGCGAGACCTACTTCGCGCCGACGTTCAACAAGTTCCAGGGCAAGACCTGCGGCGGTGTCACCCTGCACGTCACCAACGCAGCGGAGTTCGACGCCATCTCCTCGGCCGTCGCCATGCTGATCACCGCGAAATCCTTGTACCCCAGCGTGTTCGCGTGGCGCCCGGACAACTGGATCGACAAGCTCAGCGGCTCCGACCGGCTGCGCAGGATGATCGACGCCCAAGCGCCTCTGGACGAGATCGTCGGTGCGTGGCACCAGGAGCTCCAGCAGTTCCGCCGCACCCGCCTGCCCTACCTGCGCTACCGGTGAGGACGCCATGCTCATCCCTGCACTGGCCGTCGCGGTCGTGACGGCATTGATCCCCGGCCACTTCGACCAGCCACAGGACGGCTTCGCGCACCCCTGGACCACCCTGCGCGAGTCCAACCCGTACTGGGCCAACCTCGACCCGGAGCCGATCAACGCGGCCCTGCGCCAGCTCCGCGACTTCCAGAAACCCCAGGCCAACGGCAAACCGCTGTTCGCCGGAGCGGTCACGATGCTCGTGCACGACGGCAAGATCGTCACGCACGACCGCACGGGCTACGCGGTGCTCTACAAGGACCAGCAAACCCAGCTGCCAGAAGAAGAACGCGTCCCGATGCAGAAGGACACGATCTTCGACTTCGCCTCGATCTCCAAGCTCTTCACCTCGATCGCGGTGATCCAGCAGGTGGAACAAGGCCGCGTCAAGATCGACGAGCGCGTCGCCACCTACCTGCCCGAGTTCGGCGTCAACGGCAAAGAGAACATCACCGTCAAACAGCTCCTCACCCACACGAGCGGCCTCGAACCGTTCATCCCGCTGTGGAAGCTGTACCCGGACATCCCGAGCCGCATCAAAGCCGTGATGGACGTGAAGCCGAAGTCCACGCCCGGCACCACCTACGTCTACTCCGACCTGAACCTGATCACGCTCGGCGAGCTGGTCCACAAGGTCAGCGGGAAGCGTCTCGACGAAGCAGTGCGAGACGGCATCACCAAGCCGCTCAACATGAAGGACACCGGCTACAACCCGAAGGCCAGGGACCGCACGGCCGCCACCGAGTTCCAGACCGCACCACCACGCGGCATGGTCCGCGGCGAGGTGCACGACGAGAACTCGTGGTCCCTCGGCGGAGTCGCCGGCCACGCGGGCGTCTTCGGCACCGCCAAGGACCTCGCGATCCTCGGCCAGACGATCCTCAACGGCGGCACCTACAACGGCCGTCGCATCCTCACCGAGCACAGCGTCGAGCTGATGCTGACGAACTTCAACCAGCAGTTCCCGGACAACGACCACGGCCTCGGCTTCGAGCTCAACCAGCGCTGGTACATGGGCGCGCTGAGCAGTCCTGGCACTGCGGGCCACACCGGCTACACCGGCACGTCGTTCGTGATCGACAAGGCCTCCCGGTCGATCGCGATCCTGCTGACCAACCGCGTGCACCCGTCCCGCGACTGGGGCAGCATCAATCCCGCCCGCCGGGCCGTCGCCGACGGCCTCGCCAACGCACTCGCGGTCCAGTCACACGGAAAGCAATGGCGCGCAACGACGAACGGCGGCACGCTCACCGCAGAACGCCCGGTCGAGGTCTTCGTGGACGTCGACAAGGGCGACAAACTGACCGTCCAGCACTGGAACGGCACGGACTGGCAGGACGCGACGACCATCACGACGACCGAACGCCGTTGGCTGCCAACGGAACCCGTCAAATCCAGGTTCGTCTACACCAAGGCCGGTCAGTACAACGGCCGTGGCGTCTACGTCCACGCTCGCGGCGAGGTCACCGCGGAAGGCTGGTCAGCAGCACGCCGCTAGGACCTCGGTGAACAGCGGAAGAGCCCGTGGAAACGCGGGCGGCCCGAAGCTGATCACGACCCCGGTGCGGTCGTCGTCGCTCAACTCGTGCCGGAACCACGAGAGAGGGCTGACCTCGATCCCACGCTCAAGCGCCGCACGCACGATGGCCTCTTCGTGTGGGGTGTCCAGCACCGCGTGCATCCCTGCCGCGATGCCGGACACCTCCACGTACGGCGACACAGCCTCCACGAGCCGGTCGCGCCGCCGTTGGTACTTCAACCGCATCCGCCGCACGTGGCTGTCGTACCCGCCCGACTCCAGGAAGTCGGCCAACGTCAGCTGATCCAGCATGGAGATGTACTGCTCGCGGTCGGTCTTCAACGCCAGCACGCGGTCGACGTACCGGTCCGGCAGCACCATCCACGCGATCCGCAACGCCGGCGACAACGCCTTGCTCGACGTGCCCAGATAGGCGACGTGCTCCGGGTCCAGCCCCTGCACCGCCCCGACCGGCTGCCGGTCATAGCGGAACTCCCCGTCGTAGTCGTCCTCCAGCACAAGACCGTCAACGCGCCGTGCCCACTCCACCGCCGCCGCACGTCGCCGTGGGTGCAGAGGCCCTCCCAACGGGAACTGGTGCGCTGGCGTCAACACGACAGCACGCCGATCATCGGGCAGCTGTTCGGTGTTCGCACCGTGCTCGTCCACCGGCAGCGGCTGCGTCGCCGTCCACAACGCCTGGTGGAACCGCAGCCCGTACTCCTCGACCACGACCGGCGGCTTCAAGATCCGGTTGAACATCCGGATGGCATCGGCGAATCCCGAGCACACCACGATCCGCTCGGGATCGGCCCGCACACCCCGTGCCCGCGCCAGGTACTCGGCCAGCGCGGTCCGCAGTTCGATCCGGCCCTGCGGGTCCCCTGGCCCGAACGCCTCCGCCGGCGCCGCCATCAACGCCCGCCGCGTCGACCGGACCCACTCGGTGCGCGGGAACTCGGTGACGTCCGGCGCGCTCTCGGTGAGATCGAACTGCACTGCCGAGTCGATGATCCGCCGCATCTTCGGAGGCGGCGGCGCGACCCGTTGCGCCACCACGGTTCCCGAACCCTGCCGCGCGGTCAGCCACCCTTCCGCGACGAGCTCCGCGTACGCCTCGGCCACGGTGTTCCGCGCGATCCCCAGGTCAGCGGCCAGAGATCGCGAGGCGGGCAGCCGAGTGCCGGGAGGCAGGCGTGCCGAACGGACCGCCTCCCGCAGCGACGCCGTCAACCGGTGCCGCAGGCCACCCGGACCGGACAGGTCGAGGTGGAAGTCAAGATTGGCCCACGATTCCACGACTGAATTGCACCACGCTCAGGGCCAATGTGCGCCATAAGTTTGCTGTATGACGAACCGCATCGACCTCGCCAAGAAGGCCCCGAAGGTCTACCGCGCCATGATCGCTCTGGATGCCGTCGCCGGCGAGGGCATCGACCCCCACCTGGCCGAGCTGGTCAGGATCCGGGCCTCCCAGCTGAACCACTGCGCCTACTGCCTGAACATGCACACGGTCGACGCGCGCAAAGGTGGCGAGTCCGAAGCCCGCATCTACCTCCTCAGCGCGTGGGAGGAGGCCGGCGACGTCTACACCGAGAAGGAGCAGGCCGCGCTGCGCCTCACCGAGGCCGTCACCGTCCTGAGCAGCCACGAGTTCGTCAGCGACGAGGTTTACGAGCGCGCTGCGAAGCACTTCGACGACGAGGAGCTGGCCCAGCTGATCTCGCTCATCTTCACCATCAACTCGTGGAACCGGATCGCCGTGTCGACCCGCACCAAGCCCGACGTGCGGCCCTAACGCCGAGAGGGTGACTTTCGGGCACACTCCGTTGACCCTCGCAGTGGCGGTTAGTAAGTTTCCCACGTGTCCACTGAGAGCAGTGCCGAGTCCAGTCCACTGGTGAAGATCCGGTCGTTGCTGCCGGGTCTCGCGCGCGCCGAGCAGCGCGTCGCGAAGGTGGTCCTGGAGAACCCGGGAACTGTCGCGCACCGCAGCATCACCGAGGTCGCCGAGCAGGCAGGCACGAGTGAGACCACGGTGACGCGGTTCTGCAAGGCCATCGGCGTCGGCGGGTACCCGGAGCTGCGCATCGCGCTCGCCGCCGACACGGCTCGCAGCCAGGCCAGGGCCAACCACGACATGGGTGGCGACATCGGGCCGGGCGACGACCTCAAGCAGGTCGTCGGCAAGGTCGCGTTCGCCGACGCCCGCGCCGTCGAGGAGACCGCGGAGCAGCTCGACATCGAGTCGCTCGACAAGGTCGTCCAGGCGGTCGCGGGCGCTCGTCGCGTTGATGTCTACGGCTTCGGCGCCAGCGCTTTCGTCGCGTTCGACCTGCAGCAGAAGCTGCACCGCATCGGCCTGACCTGCTTCGCGTGGAACGACACGCACATCGCGCTGACCTCCGCCGCCGTGCTCACCGGCGCGGACGTCGCCGTCGGCATCTCGCACACCGGCTCGACCGTGGAGACCGTCGAGGCCCTGCGCGTCGCCCGCGAGACCGGCGCCACGACCGTCGCTCTCACGAACTTCCCGCGCAGCCCGATCACCGAGGTCGCCGACCACGTGCTGACCACGGCCGCGCGCGAGACCACGTTCCGCTCCGGCGCGATGGCCAGCCGCATCGCGCAGCTCACCGTGATCGACTGCCTGTTCATCGGCGTCGCCCAGCACCACGTCGACTCGGCGAAGACGGCGCTGGAGGCGACCTACGAAGCGGTGTCCGGCCACCGGCTCGGTGCGAGACCAGACGGCCGCCGACGGCCGCGGGAGACGACTAAATGATCTCCCCCCGGAACGGTGTGGTGGTGCGCGTGGAATCTCCGACGGAGCAACGGAACCCCCGCACGACCGACATCGACCGGGTCCCCACGATCGACGTGCTGCGGATGATCAACGACGAGGACCGCACGGTTCCGTCCGCCGTCGCCGCGGCACTGCCGGAGCTCGCTCGCGCGGTCGACCTCGGCGTCACCGCGATCATGTCCGGCGGCCGCGTGCACTACGTCGGCGCGGGCACGTCCGGGCGGCTCGCGACACTGGACGCCGCCGAGCTGGTGCCCACGTTCAACATTCCGGCCGACTGGTTCGTCGCCCACCACGCGGGCGGCTCCGAGGCCCTCGTCCGTGCGGTCGAGGAGGTCGAGGACAGCTCCGGCGCGGCTCAGATCCGTCGGCACGCCACGCAGAAAGACCTGGTCGTGGGCGTAACGGCGTCCGGGCGCACGCCGTTCGTGATCGGTGCGCTGCAAGAGGCGCAAGCGCTTGGCGCGCACACCGTGCTGGTGTCGAACAACGCCTCGGTGCCGATCACTCCGGACGTGCTCGTGGCGCTGGACACCGGCCCGGAGGCCATCGCCGGATCGACGCGGATGAAGGCGGGGTCGGCCCAGAAACTGGTCCTGACCTCGTTCTCCACCGCGGTGATGATCAAGCTCGGCCGCACCTACTCGAACCTGATGGTCAGCATGCGGGCGACGAACGCGAAGCTGCGCGGGCGGACGATCCGGATCCTGCACGAGGCCACCGGTCTGCCCGAGAACGACTGCGCGCAGGCGTTGGCGGACGCGGACGGCGACCTCAAGGTGGCGCTGGTGCACCTGCTCTCGGGCGAACCGACCGAACGTGCGGCCGCCGCCCTGGAGGACACCAAGGGCCACGTCCGCAACGCCCTGGACCGGCTAGCGGGGTAACCCTTTCGTGTTTGTGAGGTTCACGCGGGGGCCCCGCGTCCTCCCGCGGATGCCTTGGCGCGCAAAGTGGTGGTGCTCGACGGCGGCATGTCGACGGCG
>NZ_JBEXPJ010000026.1:0-75675 GCF_040611995.1 Lentzea sp. NPDC006480 | reverse complement strand
GCCGGGCTCTGGATCTTGGCGACGTAGCGGTGCACGTCGTTGCCCACGGTGGTGCCGCCACCGACAGCGCTCGCGGCGGTGCTAAGGCGCTTTGCGTAGCGCTTGCGGCGGTTGGCTATAGGTTCTAGCTTGAGGCTATAGCTCATAGCCGGGAGGGGTTTCGATGGCGGTGCGGGCGGATGGGCGTCGGCGGGTGGACACGCGCCGGGAGATCCTGGACGCCGCGGTCGAGGTGATGGCCGAGCGCGGGGTCGCCGGGCTGAGCCTGTCCGAGGTGGCGAGGCGGGTCGGCATCAAGCAGCCGTCGCTCTACAAGCACTTCGCCTCGCTGCACGCCGTCTACGACGAGGTGTTCCGCGAGGGTGCGGAGCGTCAGCTGGAAGCGGTCGCGCGAGCGGTCATGGCGAGCGAGCCCGGCTTGCCCGCGATGGCGGCCGTGGTCGAGGCGATCGGCCGGCTCGCGATGGCGAACCCGGTCCTGGCGCAGCTGCTGTCGTGGCGGCCGGTGCCGGACTTCACCCCGTCCGAAGAGGCGTTCCGGCCCAGCCTCGAGATGGTCGAGATCGTGCGAAAGGTTCTTCGCGACGCCGTTCACGCCGGGCAGCTGGATCCGGCCGCGAACTCCGACGAGGGCCTCGCGCTCTTCTCGATCGTCGTGGCGGGCACGTTGACCCAGCAGCTGGCCAACGAGCCGAACGTCCGCTACGAGGACGGCCGCTTCAGCTCGTTGCTGCCGTCCGCCCACGCCATGTTCGTCCAGTACTTCGCTCCGAAAGCGGGGGAGTCATGCAGCAGACCCGAGCACAGCAGGCCCTGACCATTCCGAGACCGAGTCCCCGTGAGGCCGCCGCCGAGAGCCTGGCCGAGATCGAGGCGTTCACCGCGCTGCTCGCGGATCTCCCGGACGAGGAGTGGAACCGCCCCACGGCGAGCGCGGGCTGGACCGTGCACGACATGGTCGCCCACGTCGTCGGCCAGCACGTCGAGTCAGCACGGCCGTGGACGATCCCTGGCAAGATCAAGCAGGCTCGCCGCCGCTTCCCCGGTCGCACCACGCTCGACGCGCACAACGCCCTGCAGATCGTCGAACACGGCACCCGGACTCCTGCCGAGCTCCGCGCGTCGCTGGAGCGGTTCGGGCCCAAGGCGGTCCGAGTCCGGCTGCGCGCACCGGGCTTCCTGCGCCGGCGGAGCGTCGCGAGCACGTTCCCCGAGGAGAACCTGCCGGACAGTTCCTTCGCCTACCTCTTCGACGTGCTGTCCAACCGGGACACCTGGATGCACCGGCTGGAGATCGCCCGCGCCACCGGTCGTCCGTTCGTCACCGGGGAGCACGACCGCGGTGTCGTCACCCAGGTGCTGCGCGACCTCGCCCAGACCTGGCCGGGTCCGTCGATCACGCTGGAGCTGGACGGTCGATGGGCGCTCGGAGAAGGCGAACCGGTCGCGGTCGTCCGAGCCGGCACCCTCGACTATCTCTGGCACCTGTCCGGGCGTGACGGCGACCCCGCGCTCGACATCGACGGCGACCCCGGCGTCAAAGCGGCCGTGCTGGACGCCCGCGTCGTGTTCTGATTGCCCGATGCGGGTCGAGCAGTACAGCTACTTCGCTCTGTCGAGCGAGACGATGTCCGCGGCCGACATGTCAGCCCGGCTCGGCTTGGAGTCGGACGAGAACTGGGCGTACACCTGGCGCATCGTGCGGCGAGGCGACAAACGCGTCGAGGAGCAGATCCAGCACATCGTCGACCGGCTCCGGCCGATCCGCGACGCGCTCGCCGACCTCACCGCCGACCCCGGGATCACCGCCCGGCTGACCGTCGCGCGCTACTTCCACGACCGCGTCGGCGGCGGTGATGTCGGCTGGCGGGTGCCGGCCGGGACGGTGGAGTTCCTCGCCGCGGTCCGGGCGTCGCTGACCGTCGACGAGTACGACCAGGTCGAGTTCGACGACCAGAGCCTCCGACACGTCAGCACCGGCCTGCTGGAGAGCATGGAGCAGAACCTCGCCGAACACGCCCGCCACCTGCACCGGCACCTCGATCACGCGACTGTCGTGGAGACCGGGGACCTGTTGATCGCGGACAGCGGGCTGGACGACGACACGTTCAACATCGTCGCGTCGGCGCGGTTCACCGCAGAGAACGTCACGGCGCGTGTTGCGGAGACCGTGCGTGCGGTGAAAGCGACCGGGCGGCCCTTCTCGTGGTGGGTCGGGCCCGCGTCCACGCCGGCTGATCTCGGGCCCGTCCTGGTTCAGTCGGGCATCAGCGCCGCCGAGACCGAGGCGGCGATGTGGCTCGACCTCGCCGACTCCGCCTTGCCAGGGCCGGAGGTCGACGGGCTGGAGATCCGCCGGGTGGCCACCGAAGCGGAACTCGCGGACCACGCGGAGATCCTGGCCGTGAACTGGGATCCACCCGCCGCGACCGTCCAGCGGTTCTACGCCGACGCCGCAGCGGATGCCTTGAAGAGCCAGGCGCGCTACCTCGTGGGGTACGTGGATGGCCGGGCGGTGTGCACGGCGGAGGTGTTCCTGCACGCGGGTGTCGCCGGGATCTACAACATCGCGACGCTCGCCGGTGATCGTCGGCGTGGCTACGGCGGTGCGATCACGTTGGCCGCGTTGCGCATCGCACGCGCTGAGGGCTACCGGATCGCTGTTCTACAGGCCTCTCAGGAGGGAGAGGCCGTGTACCGGCGTCTCGGGTTCACCATCGCCGGTCAGTTCACCGAGTACGGCTTCAGGACGTGAGAAGGGCCGCCCCGCGAACGGCAGGGCGGCCCTTCTTCAGCTGACGAACTACGCGAGGCCCGCGTCACCCGTGGACGGGCCGGCCGCCTGCACGTCGTCGATGCGGTACTTGCGGGCCGCCTCGACGACCTTGGCCTGGTCCACCTCGCCGCGCTTGGCCAGGGCGGCCAGCGTGGCGACGACGACGGACTCCGCGTCCACCAGGAAGTGGCGGCGGGCGGCCGGGCGGGTGTCGGAGAAGCCGAAGCCGTCCGTGCCCAGGGTCGTCATGTCGGTCGGGACGTACGGGCGGATCAGGTCCGGGATCGCCGACATCCAGTCGGAGACGGCGATGACCGGGCCCTGCACGTCCGACAGCACCTGCGTCACGTACGGCACGCGCGGCTCGGCGTCCGGGTGCAGCAGGTTGTGGCGGTCGGTGTCGACGGCGTCGCGGCGCAGCTCCGAGTACGACGTGGCGGACCACACGTCCGCGGAGACGCCCCACTCGTCGGCCAGCAGCTGCTGGGCCTTCAGCGCCCACGGCAGGCCCACACCGGAGCCGAGGATCTGGGCACGCGGGCCAGGAGTCTGCGGGCCCTCCTGGTAGCGGTAGAGGCCCCGCAGGAGGCCTTCCACGTCCAGGTTCTCCGGCTCGGCCGGCTGCACGTACGGCTCGTTGTAGACCGTGATGTAGTAGAAGACGTTCTCGGCGTTCTCGCCGTACATCCTGCGCAGACCGTCCTTGACGATGTGCGCGACCTCGAACGACCACGCCGGGTCGTACGAGACCACGGCCGGGTTCGTGTGCGCGAGCAGCAGCGAGTGGCCGTCGGCGTGCTGCAGGCCCTCACCGGTCAGCGTGGTGCGGCCCGCGGTGGCGCCGAGCACGAAGCCGCGCGCCATCTGGTCCGCCGCCGCCCACAGGCCGTCGCCGGTGCGCTGGAAGCCGAACATCGAGTAGAAGATGTAGATCGGGATCATCGGCTCGCCCTGCGTCGCGTAGGACGTGCCGACCGCCGTGAACGACGCCGTGGAACCCGCTTCGTTGATGCCCTCGTGCAGGATCTGGCCCTGCTCGGACTCCTTGTAGGCGAGCATCAGGTTGGCGTCCACCGAGGTGTACGCCTGGCCGTTCGGGTTGTAGATCTTCTGCGTCGGGAACATGGAGTCCATGCCGAACGTCCGTGCCTCGTCCGGGATGATCGGGACGATGCGCGGGCCGATCTCCGGGTCCTTCGCGAGGTCGCGGACGAGGCGGACGAACGCCATCGTCGTGGCGACCTCCTGCTTGCCCGAACCGCGCTTGATGCCGTCGTAGACCTTGTCGCCCGGCAGCACGAGAGCCTTGGACTTCGTGCGGCGCTCCGGCACGAAACCACCCAGCTGACGGCGGCGCTCCAGCATGTACTGGATCTCCGGATTGTCCTGCCCGGGGTGGTAGTACGGCGGCAGGTACGGGTCCTTCTCGAGCACCTCGTCGGAGATCGGGATGCGCAGGCTGTCCCGGAAGCCCTTGAGGTCGTCCAGGGTCATCTTCTTCATCTGGTGCGTCGCGTTGCGCGCCGCGAAGTGCTTGCCGAGCGAGTAGCCCTTGATGGTCTTGGCGAGGATCACGGTCGGCTGGCCGACGGTCTCGGTCGCCGCCTTGTAGGCCGCGTAGACCTTGCGGTAGTCGTGGCCGCCGCGCTTGAGGTTCCACACCTCGTCGTCGGTCATCGGCTCGACGAGCGCCTTCGTCCGCGGGTCGCGGCCGAAGAAGTGCTCCTTGATGTACGCGCCGTCGTTCGCCTTGTAGGTCTGGTAGTCGCCGTCGGGCGTGTTGTTCATCAGGTTGACGAGCGCGCCGTCGCGGTCCGCGTGCAGCAGCGCGTCCCACTCGCGGCCCCAGACGACCTTGATGACGTTCCAGCCGGCGCCGCGGAAGAACGACTCCAGCTCCTGGATGATCTTGCCGTTGCCGCGCACCGGCCCGTCGAGACGCTGCAGGTTGCAGTTGACGACGAACGTGAGGTTGTCGAGCTGCTCGTTCGCGGCGAGCTGCAGCAGGCCGCGCGACTCGGGCTCGTCCATCTCGCCGTCGCCGAGGAACGCCCACACGTGCTGGTCGGACGTGTCCTTGAAGCCGCGGTCGCGCAGGTAGCGGTTGAAGCGCGCCTGGTAGATCGCGTTCATCGGGCCGATGCCCATGGAGACCGTGGGGAACTCCCAGAAGTCCGGCATCAGCCGCGGGTGCGGGTACGACGGCAGGCCGCCACCCGGACCGGCGTGCGAGTACTCCTGGCGGAAGCCGTCGAGCTGGTGCTCGCTCAGCCGGCCCTCGAGGAACGCGCGGGCGTAGACGCCGGGTGAGGCGTGGCCCTGGATGAAGATCTGGTCGCCGCCGCCGGGGTGGTTCTTGCCGCGGAAGAAGTGGTTGAAGCCGACCTCGTAGAGCGACGCGCTGGACGCGTACGTCGAAATGTGTCCACCGACACCCACGCCGGGCCGCTGCGCGCGATGCACCGTCATCGCGGCGTTCCAGCGGATCCACGCGCGGTAGCGGCGCTCCACCTCCTCGTCACCGGGGAACCACGGCTCCCGCTCGGTGGGGATGGTGTTGACGTAGTCCGTGCTGGTCAGCGAGGGCATGCCGACGTGGTTCTCACGCGCACGCTCCAGCAGACGCAGCATCAGGTACCGGGCCCGCTGTTGACCGCCACCCTTGAGCACCTCGTCGAACGACTCGAGCCACTCGGACGTCTCTTCGGGGTCGATGTCCGGTAGGTGCGCGGCCATGCCGTCACGAATGACACGTACCCGCTCGGGGCCGGTGTTCTGCGGGCTCAAGGTGTCTCCTCGGCTTCGTTGGCGGTACTCGCGCTGGCTCGGCAAACCGTGCCACGCGCTCCTATCGTTGTCCTTGCGCGACGACTTCGTCACCGCTACTGATCGGTAGTTCTGGATCGTGTCGCTCACGCGCGCGCGATAAGAGGTATGTAGAGCGTGCCTCATGGCAGTCCAGGGATCTCCACAGGGGTCCCTGTTACGGCGTGTCACGTGGTCAACAGTTGCGCCGGAGGTAGCTGACAGTGTTCGCTAGCCCGAGTAACGGACTTCAGCGGCAGTCTTAGGGCTGTCGCTCTTGCGTAGTTGGAGGAGTGAAAACCGTGGTCGCCGCGGAAGACGCCGGCAAGATCGGCGTCGCCGAGAAGCTCGGGATCGAATCGGGCATGGTCGTCCAGGAACTCGGCTGGGACGAGGACGTCGACGACGCCTTGCGTGCCGCCGTCGAGGAGCAGATCGGCGGTGACATCCTCGACGAGGACGCGGACGAGACGGTCGGCGTCGTGCTGCTCTGGTGGCGGGAGGACGACGGTGACCTGGTCGACGCTCTGCTCGAAGCAACCGGCGTGCTCGCCGAGGACGGCGTGATCTGGGTTCTCACCCCGAAGACCGGCCGCCCCGGCCACGTGGAGCCTTCGGACATCGCGGAGGCCGTGCCCACCGCGGGCCTCTCGCAGACGTCGAACATCAGCGTGGCGGACGACTGGGCCGGCACCCGCCTGGTGTGGCCGAAGTCCGCCAAGGCCAAGCGCTGACCTGATCTAAGGTTGGTCCACGGGCGCCGTTCGTCTCGCCCGTGGATCTGGTCAACCTCCGAGGGGTCTCGCATGGCGGTCGTCGTCGGCTCTCCCGCGCCGGACTTCACGCTCAACGACTACAACAAGCAGCCTGTGACGCTGTCGTCGTTCCGCGGCGCGAAGAACGTGCTCCTGGTCTTCTACCCGTTCGCGTTCAGCGGCATCTGCGGTGGCGAGCTGTGCCAGCTGCGCGACGAGCTCTCGACCTACGAGGACGAGGGCGTGCAGGTGCTGGGCGTGTCGGTGGACACCCCGTTCGCTCTGAAGGCGTGGGCGAACCAGGAGGGCTTCGGGTTCCCGCTGCTGTCCGACTTCTGGCCGCACGGGGCCGTCGCGCAGTCGTACGGCGTGTTCAACGACAAGGCGGGCATGGCGCTGCGGGGGACGTTCCTGGTCGATGTCTCCGGTGTCGTGCGGTTCGCTGAGGTGAACGCGCCTGGTGAGGCCCGGGATCAGAACGCCTGGAAGAAGGCCGTAGCCTCTCTCAAGGCATGATGTAGCTGTACCTCGTGCGCTTGGCGTGCGGGTTGGGGCGTGTAGCTCAGCGGAAGAGCACTCGGTTTACACCCGAGCGGTCGCAGGTTCGATCCCTGTCGCGCCCACGGCCGAAGGCCGACCCTGCTCAGTGGCTTCGCCACTTTCGCCGGTCGGCCGTGGATGACGTTGGGGGGTCGAGCCCCCAAACCCCCCACGGTGCGGTTGGTCCCGACCCAGCGTGGCTGGTGTGTAAGAGCCTCAGAGCGGCCAGGCCCCCTGGTCAACGGTCCAGGACGTGCGCTAGGAGCATGGTGGCCGGACCGAAGCCGGCTCGTTGGTAGAAGGGCACTGAGCGTTCGCTGGGCGACATGACGATCCGGGCGCAGTGCTGGTCGCGGGCGTGCGCGATGGCTGCGTTGAGCAGGGTGGTTCCGATGCCGCGGTTGCGGTGAGCGGCGAGCACGAACGCGTTGCCCAGGTATGCCCATCGGCTGGCCGGCCGTCCTGGTTTGGGCATCCGTTCGAACAGGGCGAGGTTCATCATGCCGATGGCTTTGCCGTCGAGCTCTGCCACGAACGTCGCCCGGCGTGGCGCTTCCACGGCGTACCACTGAGCGAAGTCCTCCTCGAAGAGATCGTCGTCGAGCGGATGTCCTGCCTGTTCTTCTGACCACGCTCGCCGCAAGGCCGCTAGGGCCGCGGTGTCGCGTTCGTCAGTCTGCCGAATCGAGACCGTGCGTGGAGATGTCATGGTCCGAGGCTCCCTGTGGTTCGAATGCCGTCGTGAATCAACGCAATCGTTGCCGTTGGGCGGCTCCGTGCTCATCTGTGTGTTTGTTGGCCACTTCTGCTGCTGGCGGGGCCGGCCAGCTCTGGACGAGGTAGAACTCCACCGGTTCCCTGGCTGTCAGGTCGACGGCGGTGTCACGGCCTCGGGCGTGGATGCGGATGCGGTAGTGGCCGGGGCCGTCAGGTTAGAGAGCCGGTACCTCCTCAGGACCGTCGCTGCCGAGGCCGCAGACGACCACGTGGCCTTCCATGGTGGCTTCCAGGCTGATTTCCACCACCTCCTCCCAGGCGCCGACGTCGAGAGCCGGCGCGTCGCGGTGGACCTCGCCTCGGATCCAGACGTTGCCGGTGTGGATTCCTGTTCGGATGAAAGCGACTCCGGGTGTGGTCACGACGAGTCCGTTGGTGGTCGCGGGAGGCACGGACGTGAAAGCGCCGACGTCCGACACCAGGAAGGTGTGGTACTCGGCGTGCACGAGCCCCTCTCCGACGGCAATGAACCTGCTCACGCCTCGACCCACCGGTACTCGTCGTGCTCCTGCAGCAACACCGGCTCGCAACTGTCGGCCAGCAGAATCGAGTCGATCATCTGGGAGTTCCTTCCGAAGGGCGATCACTGTGTGTGGCCGTGGGAACACCGGTCACGATCTGGAACGGGCCGCGGTGGTGCCGTATTTTGTACGAGTTGTCGGGGACGTTTGGGCCCGCCTCCTCCTAAGGACGACTACCTGTGAAGCGCAAGGGCAAGGCCGCGAAGCCCGTCCCCACCACCGTCACGCAGGAGCAGATCAAGCTGCTCGCCCTGGTCGAGCAGGGTGGCGTGCACCGCGGGGCCACCAGCTGGTACCTGGAGCACCGGCCCGCCAAGCAGTGGGACGCCGAGGACCTGGAGATCCTGGAGCGGCGTCGCTGGATCACGTGGGAGCGGCCGGATCGGGCCATGGAGCACGGGATGGCGGCTCCCGTCGACATCACGCCGGAGGGGCGGGCGGCGTTGCAGCACCATCTGCCGGGGTGGGTGCACGGGCGCAAGGCGATCGCCGCGGCGCCGCCGAGGATGCCCGCGGTCGAGACGATCAAGGTGCTCGACGCGCTCCAGTGATCGGGACGCTCGGTTGACCTCTGCCTGGATCAGGGTAGAAACGATCTGGGGGGACTCTTCTGAGGGGGCAGAGCCATGTCTGACGGGTTGGCCGGCGGCGAGTTGCGCGCGCGGGAACATCATCGGTTTGAGGACGACGCACGAGCAGCAGGGCCATTGCACGACGCGACGCGGCCTGACGGTGTGCGCGTCAAGGTGGTCACGGTGGGGCTTGAGCTGACACGCAGGCTGCTGGCGGACAAGCGTTTGTCGAAGGACAGCGCCGCGCTTGAGCGCGAGTTCCAGCGACAGTTGGCCGAACAAGGCAGTTCGACGGAGCTCGGCGGGCTGTTCGGGCCGAGCATGCTCAACAGCGACAACCCGAAGCACGCCCGGCTGCGCGGGCTCGCGGTGAAAGCGTTCAACGCAGAGGCGGTGCAACAGCTCGCGCCGCGCATCGAGGAGATCGCCGAACACCTCATCGACGGCCTGCCGGTCGGCGAGGAGATCGACCTCGTCGAGGCCCTGGCCGTGCCGATGCCGATGCGCATCATCGGTGAGGTGCTGGGCGTGCCCGCGAAGGACGGCGCCCAGGTGCGCACGTTGATCGAGTCGCTGATGTCGATGGACCCCGAGGTGTCGCTGCCCGCGAGCGGCGCGCTCGCCGGTTATTTCCACGGCCTGCTGACGGGTGACGCGCTCGACGAGGGCTCGCTGTTCGGCGCGATGGTCAAGGCCGACGACGACGGCGACCACCTCACCAACGACGAGCTCATGGCGATGGCGTTCCTGCTCGTCATCGCGGGCCACGAGACCACGGCCGCGCTCATCACGAACGTCGTGCACGACGCGTTGGACAACGAACTGTGGGAGAAGGCCGCGGCTGACCCGGACCTCGTGCCGCTGCTCGTCGAGGAGACGCTGCGGCACAACTCACCGGTCCGCAACGCCACGCATCGCATCACCACCGAAGCGCTGGAGATCGATGGCGTCGCGGTCCCGGAGAACACGCTGCTGCTGATCAACCTCGGCTCCGCGGGACGCTGCCCGGTCGCCCACGAGGACGCCGCGCGGTACCGGATCGACCGCTCCACGACCGCGCACGTGGCGTTCGGGCACGGACCGCACTTCTGCCTCGGTTCGGTGCTCGCGCGCCTGGAGACCGAGATCGTGCTGCGTGAGCTCACCCGCCGGTTCCCGCGCACCACCTACGCCGGTGACGAGCAGCCGAAGGTCACCGACAACGACATCATGGCCAGCTCGAAAACCCTTCCGGTCGTGTTGAGGCGCTGACTTACGCTGGGTTGCATGGAGATCATCCGCGGGGGACGGGACCACGTCGACACGGCTGCGCTCATCTGGGCGCACGCGGTGACCGTCAGAGACGGTTACGACGCGGTTCCGTCTCTTGAGGAGGCACGGCCCGGCATCGAGAACGCGCTCGCGAACGAACCGTCGCTGTTGCTGCTGGCGGTCGAAGACGGTGTGGCGGTGGGCTTTCTGGCCGGCGGTCCACAAGAGACAGGGACGGCGTACATCAACTACGTCGGCGTGCACCCGGACGCGTGGGGCAGGCGCGTCGGCGAGGCGTTGCTGCGCGCGCTGCCGGATGAGTTGACTGAGAGCGGTTACACGGCGGCGGAGTTGTTGGTCTACGTCGACAACGAGCGTGGCGTACGCCTCTACGAGCGCCTCGGATGGATCAAGGTCGGCGACCCGGCGCCGCATCCGCGCAGCGGCCGAGTGGAGCAGCGCTACTCATTCCTTGTTGCATAACGCATACAAGCACCCCAAAGTGTTTAGCGGGGGGTTAGGGGATCAACCCCAATGCGGCTGACCAGGGCTATCCCCGAGTCCATTTGAGACGTAACTTTTGTTCCATGTCAGTGCGCACCTTCGCCGTCGTGGTCGGTCTCGCGTTCCTGCTCGGTGGAGGTGCGATCTTGTTGGTGATGCTGGCCGTCGAAGCTCCCAGTGGATCGCTCGTCCCGTGCGGCAACGGTCTGGGCTTCGGGTTCAACGAGCCGGCGGCCTCCGCGGTCAGTCCGGCCTATGTGGACATCTGCGCCGATTTGAGGCATCGCAGACTGCTCTGGGCGTTGCCCGTGATCGGGGTGGGTGCACTACTGCTGATCGGCTCTTTGGTCTCTTCCCGTAACGCTACTCGCCGGTAAGGTCGCGGCATGACGTGGATGGTCTACGGCGCCAACGGCTACACCGGACGCCTCATCGCGGAGCTCGCGGTCAAGCGCGGAGAACGGCCGATCCTCGCGGGTCGCTCGAAGGAGAAGGTCGAGCCGATCGCGGACGCCCTGGGCCTGGAGCACCGGGCGTTCGACCTGGGCGAGGCGAAGGCGCACCTGGAGGACGTCGACGCCGTCGTGCACTGTGCGGGCCCGTTCGCCCACACGTCGGCCGCGATGGTCGACGCCTGCCTCCAGACCCGCACGCACTACCTCGACATCACCGGCGAGATCGACGTCTTCGAGTCCATCGGCCAACGTGACATCGACGCGCGCAAGGCCGGCATCGTGCTGTTGCCCGGCGCCGGGTTCGACGTCGTGCCCACCGACTGCCTCGCCGCGATCCTGTCCAACGCCCTGCCCACCGCCACGCACCTCGACCTCGCGTTCGTCGTCGGGGGAGGAGCGAGCGCGGGCACCACCAAGACGTCCGTCGAGGCCGCCGCCGTCGGTGGCCGCATCCGCGAGGACGGCGAGCTGAAGAGCGTCCGCATCGGACACCGCCGCCGCACCGCCTACTTCCGCTCCGGCCCGCGCGAGGTCGGCAGCATCCCGTGGGGCGACGTGTCGACCGCATACCGTTCGACCGGCATCCCGAACATCACGACGTTCACCACCGTTCCCGGCGTGCTCGGACAGCTGCAGCAGATCTTCGCGCCCGTGCTGCAGACGCCGCTCGTGCAGAACTTCGCCAAGTCCGTCGCCGGCAAGGTCAAGGGCCCCGACGAGCGCAAGCGCGCCAACACCAGGGCCGAGGTGTTCGGCGAGGCCTGGGACGCCAAGACCAAGGTCGAGTGCGCGATCACCACCCCGAACGCCTACAGCCTCACCGCCGACTCCGTGCTGCGCGCCATCGGCAAGATCAACGGCGTCGCGCCCGGCTCGCACACGCCGTCGAGCGCGTTCGGTGCCGACTTCGTGCGCGAACTGGACGGTGTGACCGCGAGCGAGATCCGCTTCAGCTGATCTGCCGTTTCCCCAGGTCAGCGCCACCAATATATTAGTTGTGCAAAGGACGTTTGCGGACGACCGCAAACGTCCTTTGCATGAGTGGGGATCTGGGAGGGGTCCCGGTGAGGTGGCGTCACTCTGCGTGCATGAGCGATTTCGAAGTGGCGACCGAGGCCCTGCGGGGGATGGTCGGCATGCACGGCAAGGTGCGTGAGGACCTCGACTCGGCCAACGAGCAGAGCAAGCTCCTCGCGATGATCCCGGCGCCGATGCAGGACCCGGTGACCATCGACTACATCTCGGCGGCCTGTTCGGCGGGGCGGCAGCACATCGACGACGTCACCAGACTCGGGGAGGAGCTGCAGGCGCGCGTCGACGAGCTGAAGGCGTCGGTCGAGCAGTACGAGAAGACCGAGCAGGGCAACCAGCGGCGCCTGGCGGTGACGGACTGATGGCGGAGCTCAGCGGGTTCGAGATCTACCAGCTGGCGGCGCGGGGGCAGACGCCCGAGGCGCTGAACCAGGCGGCCGACGCGTCGTCCCAGTCGCGAGCGCGCATCCAGAAGCTCGCCGAGGAGCTGGCGCAGCTCACCAGAAACCTGCAGGACAACTGGAAGGGCAAGGCGTCCGACAGCGCCGCCCAGGCCGCGCAGCCGATCGAGCAGGCGTTGCAGCGCGCGCAGGAGACCCTGGACAAGGCCGACGCGTCACTGCGGGCACAGGCCCAGAACTACAGCGCGTTCCGGCAGCAGGTGCTCCCGATGGCCACACCGACGCCGCCGGAGCTGACCCTCATCGACCACCTCACGCCGTGGGACACCGACAACGAGGCCGCGCGCAAGGAGTGGTTCGAGGCCGACGCGCAGAACCGCCGCGCCTACCAGAACTACGCCGGGCTGACGGGGCAGAACCAGGCGACGCTGCCGCGGATGTCCCAGGCGCCGGGTGGCGCGCCGACGGCGAACTCCGCGGTCAAGGCCCCGTCGGGACCGGGCGTGAAGGCAGCGAACTCCGCTTCGCCGCTGGTCAAGGACACCGGTGCCACGGCACCATCGTCGGCCGGGTCGTCAGAGGCGGGGGACGAGGCAGCGGCAGCACCGTCCACGGGAGGCGGCGACAAGACCTCGGCCAGCAACGCGGGCGCGCCGAGCGGTGGCCCCGCTGGTGGTACGGGCGCGCACACTCCGACCCTGCCCGGGCCGGCTGCTCCGAGGCAACCAGGTGACCGGACGACAGTCGCGGACATGTCAGGCGTGCCGGGCGCGATGCCACTCCTGCCGCGGCCTCAGTCGGGCAACGACAGCGCGCACAAGTCCGGCCTGCCGAAGGGCGAGAACCTGCCTGGCGGCGGCGCGACCCCGGTCCTGCCGGGCAGCATCGGCGATCCGACCGGCACCAGGGGGATGAGGGGTTCCCTGGACCCGGCTGATCGCTCTGCGGTCGTCGGCAAGACGCTGTCCAACGGTCCGGCGGCGGTCGGTGCGCGCGGGGTCGCGGCCAAGGCGGGTGCGGCAGGCATCGGCGGTTTCGGTGCGCCCGCCGCGCACGGCTCTGAGGAGGAAGACAAGGAGTACAAGCGCACGGTGTTCCTCGAAGAAGACCCGGACGCCATCGTCGGTCAGCTGCCCGGCACGGCGGCCTCAGTGATCGGGGAGGGCTGATGCTGCGCGCACCGGTCGTGCTGTCGGACACGGCGTTCGACGTCCTGTGGCAGCACGACGACCTCGGCGAGCACCACACCGTCCTGCACGTACCGCCGGCCGAGGCCGACCCCAGGGAGGTCGAGGAGGCGCTGCACAGAGAGGGCGTGCACGTCGACGACACCTTGGAGGCGCTGCGGGTGCTGGCATTCGCGGACTTCGAGTGCTTCGGCTGGATCGCCTTCAACCGTGAGGACACCTTGCCGGTCATCGCCGCCACGGCCGGCCGGCACGGCGTCTTCGCACTCCGGGACAACGGCTACGTGCGGATCCAGACCCTGTACGGCGACCCGTCCGACACGCTCGCCTCGCACCTGCCGCTGCTGCCGCCCGGCCGGGGTGCGTCGATCAACGCCCGCGCCGAGGAGGCCCAGGGGTCACGGGCACTGGCCGAGCTGATGCAACGCCCGCGCACCGGTGCCGCGAAGCTCTACGCGGCGAGGCGCGACCGGCACGGACGGCGGCGGCGTTCGGAGTCGTTCGTCAGCACCATCGACTGCCCCGACGGCCGCTGGCTGGTCGTCCGGTACGCCGACGACCGGGGCGAGCGGTGGGTCCACGCCACGCCCGCGACGCGGCACATCATCACCGAGTGGATCCACCGCATCGCCGCGCCCGACGCGCCTTAGCAATGAGTCTTTTGCGGACGAAGTCCAAAGTCTCATTGCTAAGCAGCAGGTCAGCGGGTTGCGCAAGACCGATATATCAGTTCGGGCAGCTGATATATCGGCCTGCGTGATCGAGGATCTACTACGTGTATGTGTACTGAATGATGGAGATTCAGCTGAAGACTGGCCTGATGTAGTAAACATAGGCGTATGATTTCTGGGGTGCGCGCTCGTCCGGTCCTCGTTGAGCCTGACGCCGGTACAGATCCCGTTGTTCCGCTGCGCCGGATCGCCGGGCTGTTCCGGCCGCACCGTGCCGCGCTCGCCGGGTTGTGCGGGCTGCTGGTGGTGCAGGCCGGGCTCGGGGTCGTCGCGCCGTTCCTGCTGCGCGCGATCCTCGACGACGCGCTTCCCCGCAGGGATCCGCTCCTGGTCAGCCTGCTGGCCGCCGGGATGATCGTGAGCTCGGTCGGCAGCGCGTCGCTGGGCGTCGTGACGACGGGGCTGTCGAACACCATCGGTCAGCGGGTGATGAACGAGCTGCGGGTGTCGGTGTACGGCAGGTTGCAGCGCATGTCGCTCGCCTTCTACACCAGGACGAAGAGCGGCGAGGTGCTGTCGCGGGTGTTCAACGACATCGGCGGGGTCGACAACGTGATCACCACGACGGCCGGGTCGATCGTGCAGAACGCGACGACCGCGCTGGCGATCGCGACGGCCATTCTGGTGCTCGACTGGCAGCTGGCCCTGCTGTGCCTGGTGCTCGTCCCGGTGTTCCTGCTCTTCACCCTCCGCCTCGGGAAGAAACGCCGGTCGCTCGCCCGCGGGCGCACCCACCGGATGGCGAGGCTGACGACCCTGGTCGAGGAGTCCCTGTCGGTCAGCGGTGTGCTGCTGGCGAAGACGATGGGCAACGAGAAGACGATGCGGGACCGGTTCGGGGTGGAGTCCAGGGAGATCGCCTCGCTGGAGCGCACCGCCGCGCTCGCGGGACGCTGGCAGACCGCGTCGCGCGCGATGAGCCTCACCGTGATTCCCGCGCTCGTCTACTGGGGCGCCGGGCTGCTGCTGGCCGGCGGCGCCACGCCGATCTCGCTCGGCACGGTCGTCGCGTTCACCAGCATGATGAACCGGCTGGTCGGGCCGGCCACCGCGATGCAGTCGGTCGGCCAGAACGTGGCGACGTCGAAGGCGTTGTTCGCCCGCATCTTCGAGGTGCTGGACCTGCCGGTGGAGATCGAGGACCGACCGGGTGCGCGGGAGCTGCGGCTGAGTGGCGGAGCAGTGGCGTTGCGCGGGGTCTCGTTCCGCTACGAAGACGGGCCGTGGACGTTGCGGGACATCGACCTCGAAGTGGCCGCGGGCACCACGACCGCGCTGGTCGGCTCGACGGGGTCGGGGAAGACGACGCTAGCCTACCTGGTGGCGCGCCTGTACGAGGTGACGGAAGGCCGGGTGTGCGTCGACGGCACGGACATCAGGGACGTGACGCTGGCGTCGCTCGCCGCGGGTGTCGGCATGGTCACGCAGGAGACGTACCTCTTCCACGACACCGTGCGGGAGAACCTCCGGTTCGCGAAACCCGATGCCACCGACGCCGAACTCGAAGCCGCCGCACGGACCGCGCACATCCACGACACGATCGCCGAGCTGCCGGACGGCTACGACACCGTGGTGGGACAACGCGGTCACCGTTTCTCGGGCGGCGAGAAGCAACGCATCGCCATCGCCCGCGTCCTGCTGCGCAACCCGCCGGTGCTCATCCTCGACGAGGCGACCAGCGCGCTCGACACCCGGACCGAACGCGCCGTGCAGGCCGAGCTGGACCGCCTGGCCGAGGGCAGGACGACGTTGGTCATCGCGCACCGGCTGTCCACTGTGGAGCATGCGGACCAGATCGTCGTGCTGCACGAAGGACGCATCGCCGAGCGCGGCAGGCACGAGGAACTGCTGGCGCTCAACGGCCACTACGCGCGGCTGGTGAACGGCGACAACCTCTAATGTGACGCCATGGCCGACGCAGCACCCGTACAGTCCGACGCCGACCTGGCGCACCTCGCCCGGGTCGTCCGGGAAGGCGTCGGACGGCTGAACTGGCGGATGCGGTCCGAGTCCGACAGCGACAGTCCCGGCCCGGCGGTGCTGGCCGTGCTGAGCAGGCTGCTGCGCGCCGGCACCCACACCCCGAAGGAGCTGGCCGACGCCGAACGCATCCAGCCGCAGTCGCTGACCAGGATCCTCGCCGGCCTCACCGAACGAGGACTCGTCACCCGCAACCCGGACCCGCGGGACGGGCGGCGGCAGTTGATCACCATCACGCCCGCCGGTGTGGAAGTGCTGCGCGAGTACACCGGCAGCCGGGAACGCTGGCTGTCCGGCGCACTCGAACGCGCTCTCACACCGACCGAACGCCAGCTGCTGGGGCTGGCGGCGGAACTGCTGGTGCGGGTCGCCGACGCGTGACTAGCGCGGCGCGAGCAGGCTGGTGATCTCCTGCGACGCGGAGACCGTGAGCAGGTGCTGGAGGTTCTCCGGCAGTTCCTCACCGCGAGCCTGCTTCGCCTGTGCGTAGAGGCGGCCGGCGCGGTAGGAGGAGCGGACCAGCGGGCCCGCCATGACGCCGAGGAAGCCGATCTTCTCGGCCGTCTCCTTGTGCACGACGAACTCCTCGGGCTTCACCCAGCGCTCGACCGGGTGGTGCCGCGGCGACGGGCGCAGGTACTGCGTGATCGTGATGATGTCGCAGCCCGCGTCGTAGAGGTCGGCGAGCGCCTCGGTGACCTCGTCGGGGGTCTCGCCCATGCCGAGGATCAGGTTCGACTTGGTCACCAGGCCGAACTCGCGGGCCTTGGTGATGACCTCGAGGGAGCGCTCGTAGGTGAACGCCGGGCGGATGCGCTTGAAGATCCGCGGGACGGTCTCCAGGTTGTGCGCGAGCACCTCGGGGCGGGACTCGAAGACCTCGTTGAGCTGTTCGGGGACCGCGTTGAAGTCCGGGATCAGCAGCTCGACGCCCGTGCCGGGGTTCATCTCGTGGATCTGGCGGACGGTCTCGGCGTACAGCCACGCGCCGCCGTCTTCCAGGTCGTCGCGCGCGACGCCGGTGACGGTGGAGTAGCGCAGGCCCATCGCCTGGACCGACTCGGCGACGCGGCGGGGCTCGTCGCGGTCGAGGTCGGCGGGCTTGCCCGTGTCGATCTGGCAGAAGTCGCAGCGCCTGGTGCACTGCTCGCCGCCGATCAGGAACGTGGCCTCGCGGTCTTCCCAGCACTCGTAGATGTTGGGACAGCCGGCCTCTTCGCAGACCGTGTGGAGGCCCTCGCGCTTGACCAGACCCTTGAGCTCCCGGTACTCGGGGCCCATCTTCGCCCGCGTCTTGATCCACGAGGGCTTCTTCTCGATCGGCGTCTGGCTGTTGCGGACCTCGAGCCGCAGCAGCTTCCGACCCTCAGGTACCACAGTCACGACCTCACCCTACGCTGCGGCCTCGCGTGTCCGGCGTCACGCACGTCTCGCCGAGGATAAGTGCCAGAAACGGGCTCTCGGTCGAGCATTCGTTGTTCACGATCTGTTCTTCACGGACGTTGCGTCGAACATGAACATCCCCGGCGAACGAAGATGGCTCCTTGCCCGGAGGTGACGACCGGGCCGGCCGGCGCCTTCCCCAACTCCCCCTCGGTGAGGGCGTCGGCCCATTCACGGCAGGTCGGGAGTGATCCCAGTGAGCTTGATCGTGAGCTCCCAGAGGCGGTTCGCGGCGAGGTCGTCACGGGCGGCGGCGGTCATCCGTGCGACGGCCGGGTAGCCGCGCATGCCGTTGAAGCTGTCCGGGCCGTAGTACTGGCCGCCGCGCGCGTCGGGCGACGTCGCGGCGTAGAGCTGCGGCAGCGCTCCCATCTCGACGGACTGCGAGAACAGGTGGCTGATCCGGCCGCCGAGGCGCAGGAGCAACGAGTTGTGTGCGCTTGCCATGTTGTTGGTCAGGTCGGTGGCTGTCACGCCCGGATGTGCGGCGATGGACGTCACGTCCGATGCGCGCCGGTCCAGCTCGCGTGCGAACAAGATGTTGGCGAGTTTCGACATCCCGTAGGAGCTGCGGTAGCCGTACGGGCGACGCTCCCAGTTCGGGTCGTCGAAGTCCATGCGGCCGTACTGGTGCGCGAGAGAGGCGACCGTGACGACGCGTGCGCCTGGGCGTTGCCTCAAGGCGGGCAGCAGCAGCCACGTCAGAGCGGCGTGACCCAGGTGGTTGGTGCCGAACTGGCGCTCGAAGCCGTCAACGGTTTTGCCGTACGGGACGGCCATGATGCCCGCGTTGTTGACCAGGACGTCGAGCGACTTGACCTGTTCCGCTGCCGAACGCACCGAGCTCAGGTCGGCGAGATCCAGTTCGAGGACCTCGGCCGAACCGACGACCGACTGCCGCGCGGCCTGACCTCGCTGGACCGAGCGACAACCCATGATCACGTGGGCACCCCTGCCCGCGAGCACCTGGGCGGTGCGCAGGCCGAGACCGGAGTTCGCCCCCGTCACCAGGACGGTGCGGCCGGTCTGGTCGGGGATGTCGGCTTCGGTCCAACGGCTCATGGGGACATTCCTACCGCCCGGTAACTGTCGAGCGAAAGGTGTGTGTCCAGTACCGCTCGCAACACGGGCTCGGCCGCGGCCAGCTCGGCGGTCACGAGGTGCTCGTCGACCGGGCCGTCCAGCGCGGCGGCCTCCATGCGCGCGGTCAGCTTGTTCTGCCAGCGGTGGTCGAGCGCCAGCAGCAGTTCGTGCAGCGACGAGAAGACGTCCGGATCCACGATCAGCGGTGCGGACGGGTCGCGGCGGGCGTCGCGCAGAACGGCGTCGAGCGCGTCGCGGCGGCGGTAGTGGTCTGCCCAGCCCATATCTCATACCCCCGGTCTCTCGCATACTCTCGGTATGACATGACCATACCACCGGTACGTACCGGCGGTATGTGAGATACGTTTCGACCGTGCGAACACGGCGGGCCGAGTACTCGGAGTCGACCAGGCAGGCGCTCGTCGACAGCGCCATCGACCTGTTCACCAAGCGCGGATACGCAGGGACCTCGCTCGACGAGGTCGTCAAACGCGCCCGCGTGACGAAAGGCGCGCTCTACCACCACTTCAGCGGTAAGCAGGCGTTGTTCGAGGCGGCTTTCGCGCAGGTGGAGACCCGGTCGATCGAGTCGCTGACCGCGGTCGTCACGGCGGAGGGCGACGCGTGGGAGACGGCGGTGGCTGGGCTGCGCGCCTACGTCCGCAGGTGCCTGGAGCCGGAGTACCAGCGGATCATCGTCCACGAAGCACCGGTGGTGATGGGCTGGGAACGCTGGCGCGAGGCGGAGGAGCACTTCAGCTTCGGTCTGCTGCGCACGGCCGTGCAGTTGCTCGTGGACGCGGGAGAGATCGAGGAGGCGCCCGTGGAGATCATGGCCCGGTTGCTGTTCGGGGCGCTGTCCGCGGGGGCCAGCACGATCGCCAGTTCGTCCGACCCGAAGCGCACCGGGCGTGAGGTCGAACGCGCGATCCTGCGCGTCCTGGAGGGTTTGCGCAAGAAGTAGTCGAGTTCCTCCCTAGCGACCGGGCGCAACGTCGATCACCACGCGGACAACGAGGTGGTCAGCATCATGATCGAACCGCTCAACACGCGCCTGGGACTCGACGGAAAGATCGCTCTGGTCACGTCGGGAACGCACGGGCTCGGGCTCGCCATCGCGAGCAAGCTCTGCGACAGCGGCGCCCATGTCATCCTTACGACTTCCGACGACGACGTCGACATCGAGCGGGCGAAGACGGTGCTCGCGGGCAGGCCCGGCTCGGTGGCCGTCACGCAGTTGGACATCCACGACGAGCACTCGGTGCGGTTGCTGTTCGACCAGATCAAGGAACAGCGCGGCAGGCTGGACGTGTTCGTGCACCACGCCGTGTCGCCGGACCTCACGCCGTTGCTCAACATCGTGGAGCCCCTGGCCAAGGCCTTCGTGGACGGTGGGCGGGTGGTCATCGCCGGTTACACGGTGACGCCGGTGCACGGCGTGATCCGGACGCTGGCGCTCGAGATGGCCTGGTACCGGGTAGCGGTCAACGCCGTCGTCACCACCGTGGTCGACAACGGCCCGATGAACATCGACCCGGAACTGGTCGACCGGCTCACCGTGAAGAGCCCGTCCGGCCGGGTCACGCTGCCTCAGGACATCGGTGACGCGGTTGCACTTCTCTGCACGGATGAAGCCGGGTGGATCCAGGGACAGGTGATTACGGTCGACGGCGGTCTCGAATTGCTGGAGAGGTGGGGCGAGACCCGGTAGCGCTCCCACATATCCCTATGCGTAGAGGGCCGGTGACGCGGCGTAAGCGCTTGATTGGTCATGTTAATTGCTCATAGCGCATTCGGAGTAACGTAATGCGCGGCAGGCTCAAATCCTTGTCCTGCTTGGTCGCCCAGTGTAAAACTCGAAATACTGGCTGGGGGATTAGCGGGGGGCCGAGATGATCAGAGTACTACTCGCCGAGGACGTGCAAATGGTGCGCGGCGCGTTGGTGGCTTTGTTGGATCTCGAACCGGACATTGAGGTCGTCGCGTCCATCGCGAACGGTGACGAAATCATCGCGGCGGTCGCCAAGAACAAACCGGACGTCGCGGTCCTCGACATCGACCTCCCCGGCATGGACGGACTTTCCGCGGCGACCGTGATCAACGAAACCGCTCCGGAGACCCGCACGCTCATTCTCACGAGCCTCGGCCGGCCGGGCACCCTGCGCCGCGCGCTCAACGCCCGCGTCAACGGCTTCATTCTCAAGGACGCTCCGGTCGGCGAGCTCGCGGACGCGATCCGCGGCGTCTCGGTCGGCCGCCGGGTGATCGACTCGCAGCTGGCGCTCTCCGCCTGGGACACCGACGAGTGCCCGCTCACTCCTCGCGAGCTGGAGGTGCTGCGGCTGGCCTCCGACGGCGCCGACGCCATGGAGATCGCCACGACCCTGTTCCTCTCGGTCGGCACGGTGCGCAACTACCTCACCTCCGCGACGGCCAAGCTCGACGCGCGCAACAGGGTCGACGCCGTCCGCATCGCCCGCAAGTCCGGCTGGTTCTAGGCCGCCGTCCCGCTCCTCGCGCCCGTCATTGTTGACCTTTGCAACAGGTCTTTTGACGACGTCGTCAAAAGAGTCATTGCTACGGTGCAGGTCAGCTGGGGTTTGGCAAGATCGGTTTGAGGGTGGGTGCGCCGGCGCGCGTTGTTATGTCAGGTCGGCGAACTAATATATTGCGGCCGATATATTGGTGTTGCGGGGTGGCGTTGGCGGTGTGCGGCTGTCTGAGGCGGGTGTGCGGTCAGGAGCGCGGGGACGGTGCCGGGATCGTGGCGTGCACGTGGAACGTGCCGTCGTCGACGTGGCGGGCGCTGAACGTGCCACCTGCCGCCTTGACGCGCTCGGCCTGGTTGCGGACGCCGTTGCAGTCGGCTGAGGCGGGGCGGGCGCGGGCGCCGTCGTTGATGACGTCGAGCAGGATGGTGCTGTTGTGCTGGCGCACGCCGATCGTGCAACTGCGGGCGTCGCTGTGGCGCAATATGTTGGTCACGGCCTCGCACAGGACAGCGGCGAGCACGGACTCCACCGGTTCCGGCAGCGGGTCGTGGTCGAGTTCGACGCGGACGTCGATGTTCGACGCGGCCAGCATCGCCTTCGCCGAGTCGGACGTGTCGGCGAGGGAGAGCGGGCGGTAGGCGCGGGCGAGTGAGCGCACGTCGGCCAGGGCGTGGTCGGTGATGTTCAGGATTTCGCTGAGCTGCTGCTTCGCGGTCTCCGGCTGTTCGCCGACGATCCGGTGCGCGAGCTCGCTCTTGAGCTTGATGGCGCTGAGGCTGTAGCCGAGCAGGTCGTGCAGGTCGCGGGCGACGCGCATGCGCTCGGCGGCGACCGCGGTGTGGATCTTGCTCGCGGCGACCGGTACGTCAGGCGCGTCGGATGCGTCGGATGCGTCGGGTGTGTCCGGAAAAGGCCCGCGGGGTGTGCCGAGGTAGGCCAGGAGCAGGCCGGTCGCGCCAGCCGCCACCGCCGCCTCACCCGGTGATGCCCCGTTGGACAGGCCGGTGACCAGCACCGTCAAGGCGAAAACAAGCCAGCCTGCCGACGGGCGCAGGACGAGCAGTGCGTTGCCGGCGACCAGGCCGGCCACTCCGGCCCAGGCGAAACCCAGGGTGAGCGGGGCCAGCAGGAGAAGCACCTGGGCGGCCAGGGTGAGGTGCCTCGTGGTCGTGCCCAGTTCCCGGAAATAAGTCAGCTGCAGTGCGAGCAGCAGCGCCAAATCAATGGCCGGCACCACCAATTCGGCCACGTCACGCGTCAGTAACATGAGGCGGCCGAGGTCGCTCAGGCAGACCCCGGCGAAGACCGCGATGATGACCGCGCGGTATCTGGGTATTGCGTGTGCGGCATTCAACTTTCCCCCAATGGGCGTGCCTCTCCCCGACATCGGCATACCGGCGCGCCCATGGTCGAATGGTAGACAGCCGAAGCATGCCCGCGTCGGCAACTGTATCGGTGCAGAACCACACCTTGAAGGCGCTGGCCGAGGCAATTTCACACGGAAGGACGAGTATTTTCCGGAACTCTCACCCAGCGTGTTCGCCTGATTACCGGACGAATTGGTTTGGGTTCGTTTGGACCTGTGAATATCTCATGCCCGCCGTAGTAGATGGCCATCCCGCACTCGTGGCGGGATACGTGGCGTTCGATAGCCCGGCTCAGGTGAACTTGATGGCACAACCAAGTAGGACCGCCGTCGATCAGGGGAGGATCCAATGGAGATCAAGGTTCTGGGCCCGCTGGAGGTACGCGAGAACGGTGTCTCGATCGCGCCGAGCGCGGTCAAGCCGCGTCAGGTGCTGTCACTGTTGGGACTGCACGCCGGACACGTCGTGACCGTGCCGACGCTCATCGAAGAACTCTGGGGGATGACACCGCCGAGAAGCGCGCTCACGACGTTGCAGACATACGTGCTGCAGGTGCGCCGCCGCATCGCCACGGCCATGCCCGACGACGGTCCCGGTGTCGCGAAGAAGGTGCTCGTCACCAGGTACGGGGGCTACCTGCTGGACGTGCCGCCGGAGAGCGTCGACGTGCGCAGCTACGAGCGGCTCGCGACCGCGGGTCAGCGCGCGTACGAGGTCAACGACCTCGAGTCCGCCTCGCGCCTGCTCCGCTCGGCCGCCGAGGTGTGGCGCGGGCCGGTGCTGGTCGACGTGCAGATCGGTGTGCGGCTCAGCATGGAGGTCACCCGGTTGCAGGAGAGCCGGCTCGGCGTCCTGGAGACGCGCATCGAGGCGGACCTGCGCCTGGGCAAGCACCAGTCGCTGCTCAGCGAACTGTCGGTGCTCACCGCGCAGCACCCGATGCACGAGAACCTGTGCGCGCAGTACATGCTCGCGCTCTACCGGGCGGGCCGGCAGTGGAAGTCGCTGGAGGCGTACCAGTCGCTGCGGGACACGCTGATCGAGGAACTGGGGCTTGAGCCATCCGAGAGGCTGCGTCAGCTGCAGCGGGCGATCCTGAGCTCCGAGCCGTCCCTCGACGAGCCGTTGTCCCCTCGCCAGCTGGAGCGCCAGCTCGCAGGCTGAACCCCTTCCGGGAGCTCACATCGTGGATACCACAGGCGCAGGTGCGTTGATCAAAGCGCTCGAGGACGTCGGCTGCGAGGTGATCTTCGGGATGCCCGGCGGGGCGATCCTGCCCGCCTACGACCCGTTGCTGGACTCGGTGAAGATCCGGCACGTGCTGGTGCGGCACGAGCAGGGCGCCGGGCACGCCGCGCAGGGGTACGCGTCGGCGACCGGGCGGGTGGGCGTCTGCATGGCGACGTCCGGACCGGGGGCCACCAACCTGGTCACGCCGCTCGCGGACGCCTACATGGACTCGGTGCCGATCGTCGCGGTGACCGGACAGGTCGCCCGCTCGGTGATCGGCACCGACGCCTTCCAGGAGGCGGACATCCGCAGCATCACCCTGCCGATCACCAAGCACAGCTTCCAGGTGACCGATCCCGCGGACATCCCGGCCGCGATCACCGAGGCGTTCGCGATCGCCGCCGAGGGCCGGCCGGGCCCGGTGCTGGTGGACCTGCCCAAGGACGTGCAGTCCGCACCGGTGAGGTACGTGCCGGCGGCTCCGGGGAACCGCAGCCCTCATCCCGTCGTGTCACCGGTTCAGGTCCGCAAGGCCGCCCAGCTGGTCGCGACCTCGCGCCGGCCGGTGTTCTACGTCGGCGGCGGGGTGATCCGCTCCGACGCGGCGCACGCGCTGCTGAAACTGGCCACCCGCACCGGGATCCCGGTCGTCACCACGCTGATGGCCCGCGGCGCGTTCCCCGACTCGCACCCGCAGCACCTGGGGATGCCCGGCATGCACGGCACGGTGCCCGCCGTCGCCGCGTTGCAGCGGGCCGACCTGCTGATCGCACTGGGGACCCGGTTCGACGACCGGGTGACGGGCTCGCTGCCCCACTTCGCGCCGGACGCCGCGGTGGTGCACGCGGACATCGACCCGGCGGAGATCTCCAAGAACCGCCTCGCCGACGTGCCGATCGTCGGCGACTGCCACGACGTGATCACCGCACTCAACGCGGTGGTCACCACGATCCCCGACCTCACCCCGTGGTGGGACTACCTCAACGGGCTGCGCACGACCTACCCGCTCGGCTACGACTGGCCCGCCGACGGCGCGCTCGCCCCGCAGTACGTGATCGAACGGCTGAGCACGCTCGCCGGCCCGGAGGCGATCTACACCTCGGGCGTCGGCCAGCACCAGATGTGGGCCGCGCAGTACGTGAAGTACGAGCGGCCCGGCTCGTTCATCAACTCCGGCGGCCTCGGCACGATGGGGTTCGCGGTGCCGGCCGCGATGGGCGCGCAGGTCGGGGCGCCGGACCGCACGGTCTGGGCGATCGACGGCGACGGCTGCTTCCAGATGACCAACCAGGAGCTCGTGACCTGTGCCATCGAGGGCATCCCGATCAAGGTCGCGATCATCAACAACGGCAACCTCGGCATGGTCCGGCAGTGGCAGACCCTGTTCTACGGAGGGCGTTACTCCAACACGCGGCTGCACACGCACAACCGCGTGCCGGACTTCGTGAAGCTCGCGGAAGCTCTGGGCTGCGCCGGCTTCCGGTGCTCCGACCGGTCCGATGTGGACGGTGTGATCACCGAGGCGATGGCGGTGCGCGACCGCCCGGTGGTGGTCGACTTCGTGGTCGGGCAGGACGCCCAGGTCTGGCCGATGGTGGCCGCGGGAACCGGGAACGACGAGATCATGGCCGCACGGGGAATCCGTCCCCTCTTCGACGAGGAATGAGATGAACAGACATTCGCTGTCGCTGTCACTGCGCAACGACCCCGGCGCGCTCGCCCGGGTCGTCGTGCTGTTCGCCAGCAGGGGCGTCGTCGTCGAGTCGCTGAGCCTCGACCCGACCGAACGCGCCGGGGTGTCCCGGCTCGACGTCGTGCTGGCGCTGCCGCCGGACCGCCCGGTGACGCAGCTTGTGAAGCAGCTGAGCCGGCTGTACGACGTGGAGATGGCGATCGAGGTCACGTCAGCGGCTGCCTGACCGCAACGCAACAGGGCCGCCCCTCATCGAGAGGCGGCCCTGAAAGCGTTGCTCAGGCAGCGTGCTTGCGCACCACGTCCGCGAACTGCTCCAGCGTCTCGCCGGGGCTGGGACCGTCCAGAGCGGAGTGGATCTGCCCGGCGATCTCACCGTGCCGGTGCAACTGCGCGTGCGTCAGCCTCACCTCGGTGGTGTTCTCGTCGACGGCCACGAAGTCGACCTCGATGAAGCTCGCCTTCACGTCGTCGAAGATGGGCCGCCAGCCCGGGCCGACCCGCCACGTCATCACCAGGCGCTTCGGCGGGTTCCATTCGGTGATGGTGCCCCAGGCGATCTCCTCGCCGTCCGCGCCCGTCTCGTAGTAGCGGCCGCCGACCTCGGGCTCGATGGTGATCGACTGCCGGTCCTTCACGAACACGTGCGTCGGCGGCCACCACTCGAGCGGCTTCTCCGCGAAGATCGCGAACGCCTGCTCGATCGGGGCGTGCACCGTGACCGACTTGCTGACGTCGGGAACTTCCTCGGACATGAGACCTCCTTGTACGCGTGCACGACCGGTGCCGCCGAGCGTGCCGACCCGGTCTCGACGTGAGGTCGAACCGGGGTGGAAGCGGGGATCGAGGTGTTTTCGAGAACGAACGTGCATCGTCGAGTCGTTGCCCGCCAACGGAATGGGAGTCATCGCCGTGTCCGTCTACATCGAGGTCCTGACGTTCTACGCCCGGCAGATGCGGCTGCTCGACGCACTGGACGTCGAGGGCTACGCGAACACCTTCACCGAGGACGGCGTGACCGACCACGCGCACCGCGGCGAGAAGATCGAGGGGCGGGCGGCGATGATCGCCGGCGCCAAGCACGCGCTGCCGCGCTACGCCGGTGTCGCCGTGCGGCACTGGAACGACCACTACCTGGTCGACGAGGTCGACGAGAACACCCTCAACGTCACGTACTGCTCGCTCGTCACCCGCACGGACGCCGAGGGCGCCGTGACGTTCGAGCCGACGTTCTTCATCGAGGACGTGCTCGTCCGGGTGGACGGCAAGCTGCTCACCCGGTCGCGCACGATCCACCGCGACGGCCAGGCCAAGCAGGTCGCCCAGGCCTCCTGACCTCCGGCGACGAGCGGCTTGAGGGCGGCTCTAGCGCGGTGTCCGAGGCTGGAGCCAAACCGATTCCGATAAACGGAGGTCCTCCGCATGGCTACCGAGGCGATTCCCGCCAAGGCCCGGGAAGTGCGACTCGCCGCCCACGTGACGGATGTCGTTACCAAGGCCAATTTCGACGTCGTCAAGGCCCCCGTGCGGGAACCGGGTGACGGCGAGGTCGTGGTGCGCTACGACTACCTGCAGGTCACCGCGGTGATGCAGGACCTGATGAGGGAAGACGCGGACCTGCCGATGCCGACGTACAAGGTCGGCGAGCCCCTGTGGGGCTTCGCGGTCGGCAAGGTCGTCAAGTCCAACAGTCCGGACCTGAAGGTCGGCGACGACGTCGAGGGCATGAACGGCTGGAACGAGTACGCCGTCGGTCCCGCGCAGTCGTTCTGGAAGCTCGACCCGACGATGTTCCCGACGCCCCAGCACTACCTGACCCAGGGCCCCACCGCCTACCACGGCATCGTGGACATCGCGCAGGTGAAGGAAGGCGACACGGTGTTCGTCTCCGGTGCCGCCGGTGGCGTCGGCTCGCTCGCCGGGCAGATCGCGAAGTGCATGGGCGCCAAGACCGTCATCGGTTCCGCGGGCAGCCAGAAGAAGATCGACTACCTGGTGAACGAACTCGGCTTCGACGCGGCCTTCAACTACAAGAAGGGCCCGATCGTCGACCAGCTGCGCAAGCTGGCACCCGAGGGCATCGACGTCTTCTTCGACGTCGTCGGCGGCGAGACGTTCGAGGCGGCCATCCAGGCGGCGGCGCAGGACGCGCGGTTCGCGTTGTGCGGCGCGCTTTCCGGGCAGGTCGGCAACGGCGACGGCGCGTTCCCGCGGCTCGACATCATGCACTCGATCGTGCGGCAGATCCAGATCCGTCCGTTCGCGACCTACCACACGCCGGACCAGATCTGGGCGTGGCAGTCGCACTTCAGCCAGTGGCTGAAGGAGGGGAAGTTCGTCTTCCCGCACACCGTCGTGGAAGGCGGGCTCGGCAAGGCGCCGCAGGCACTGATCGATCTGTTGCGCGGCAAGCACTCCGGCAACCTTCTTGTGAAGCTCACCTGACCGAATCAGGGGGAAACATCGTGGAGACGTCGTTACCGGTGTGGTCGGCGGCTGATGCGGACGGGGTGCAGCACGCCGTCCTGTCGGTGCCACTCGACCACGCCGAACCGGACGGTGCGCGGATCAGGTTGAAGCTCAGCCGAATCCCGGCTGCCGACCCGGCTCGGCGCCGCGGAGTGCTGATCGCGCTCAACGGCGGGCCGGGCGGGGACGACGGGTTCGGCGCGCGGATGCCGGTCGAGCTGAGGCGCGGCACCCCGTTGAACGAGGTGTACGACCTCGTCGGCTTCGACCCGCGCGGAACGGGGGACTCCACGTTCCTCGGCGCTGAGGCCAGTCCGGTGACCGCGAACTTCGACTCGCGGCCGCCGGACGAGCAGTTTCCGTTGCTGGCAGCGGACATGAAGGAACGCGAAGAGGGCTGTTCACGGGCCGGCGGCAACCTCCGCCGGCACGTGAACACCCGCAACCTCGCCCGGGACATCGACTTCATCCGCGCGTCGCTGGGTGAGGAGAAGATCAACTACATCGGGTACGCGTACGGCACCATGGTCGGCGCGGTGTACGGCACGCTGTTCCCGGAACACCTGGACCGCAGCGTGCTGGACTCGTGCAAGCATCCCGACTGGGACTGGCGCACGCAGTTCAAGTCGCAGGGGCCGGCGATCCGCAGCAGCGTCGACGCCTGGGCGGCGTGGACCGGTGCGCGGGGCAACACCTACGGCCTCGGCGTCGGGGCCGAAGCCGTGATCGCCTCCGTCGAGGACATCGCCGCGAAGCTCGCCGCGTTCACGCCCAACGCCCTGCTGCGCACGTTGCTCGACCAGCGCATCGGTGTGCTGGCACCGCATCGGGCCCAGTGGGATGACCTCGCGAGGCTCGTGGTCGACCTCGGCAAGGCCACGTCGAACGACGACCAGGCCGCGGCCGAGGCACTGCTCGCCGGCCAGAGCGTGTGGCGTCCCGGGTCCACGATGGGCGGTCTGCGCGAAGCGGTGCTCGAGGCCGTGACGCTGGAGACCGAGTGGCCGACGGACCTCGAGCTCTACTACGCGGACATGCGCGAGTACCGCGAGAAGTACCCCTACGGCTTCGGCGTGATGCGCGCACAGCCGTGGGTCGGCACTTTCGCGACGTGGAAGCACGCGGAGCCGGTGGTCCCGGTGGCACGATCCGGTTACCCCACCGGGCTTGTCGTGCAGAACGACCACGACTCGTGGAGCTGCTACGAGGGCGGTGCCCTCATGGCGAAGAGGCTGGGGCACCGGATGATCACGGTCGCCGACTCCGGCGGCCACGAGACGTACGCCTTCGACAGCAACGCCGTCGTGGACGAGCTCGTGAACCGGTACTTGGTGGAGGGCGTGCTGCCGGAGGAGGACGTGACGTGCGCGGGAGACCCGCGTCCTGACGTTCCCGCCGATCCGGTGCGCTGAAAGCCCTTCTCACGCCTACGGGCGGACCGTCAGCCGACGGTCCGCCCGTAGTTGCTTTTAGAAGTACGTTGAGCTGCAAGGAGGTTCCCGTCCCGCGAGTGTTGCCCCGCCGCCGCGGAACGGGAACCCGGAGAACGTCCTACACGCGGGTCGCGGTGATCGTCGCGTTGGCAGTGGTGATGAAGTTGCCGTTGACGTCGTAGATCTTGGACACGCCCGAGCTGTTCAGGGTGTTGCCGACGACCTTTCCGGACTGGCTCACGTCGACGAAACCCGTCGGGTTGCCGTCGTTGTCGGAGAGGTGTTCCCGGACGGCGAACGTGAACGTGCTGGCACCGGTGGACTTCCACGTTCCCGTGCCCACTCCGGTGCCGTGGCCGTCACCGCCGGAGTGCAGGCACAGGGCCCCGGACGAGAGGAAGCCGAGCTGGATCGAGCCGCTGCCGCCCTGGTGCTGCACGGTTCCGCTCCAGGAACCGATGACGGGGTGGGTCTTGATCTGCATCTGGGTGTCGGTCACCTGGTCTGCTCCGACCGCTGTGGTGCTCGCCATGGCGACGCCACCGAGCGCGAGCGCGGTCGACGCGGCGAACACGGCTAACTTCCTGGCATTACGGGGCATTGGAATCAGTCCTTTTCAGATCGATGCGGTCGCAGGCAGCTTTGACCACCGGCCTTCAGAACCGGTGGAGAACGGCTGTTCGGGCTCGATCGCCTGAGACGTCCGGCTCAAGTGCGGGTCCACCACCAGGTGGGACGCTGCCTGTCCAGGGCCGGCGCGCATCCCCCACGCGCGGCGCAGAACTGAAGGAGCCAAACCCAATGTCGAATGCCAACCCCGGGAGAACAGGCCTCGTCCTGCTCGCCTGCTGCGTGGGTCAGCTTCTGGTGGTGCTCGACGGCACCATCATGAACGTGGCCCTGCCGTCCATCGAGTCCGCGCTGAAGTTCGACGCGAACAGCCTGCAGTGGGTCATCAACGCCTACCTGATCCCGACCGCCGGCCTGCTGCTCCTCGCGGGGCGCATGGCGGACCTGTTCTCCCGCCGCGGTTTCTTCCTCGCCGGCATCGCGCTGTTCACCGTCGCGAGCCTCGCCGGAGGTTTCGCCCAGGACGCGACACAGCTCATCATCGCCCGTGCGTTCCAAGGTGTCGGTGTGGCGCTGATGTCGCCCGCGACACTGACAGTGCTGGGCACCACGTTCACCGAACCCGCTCAGCGTGCCAAGGCGTTCGGCCTGTGGGGTGCGGCCGGCGGTAGTGGTGGCGCGATCGGCGTGCTGGCCGGAGGTGTCGTCACCGACTGGTTGTCGTGGCGCTGGGTGCTGCTGATCAACGTGCCGGTCGGCATCGCGCTGTTCATCGTCGCCGCCATCTCCATCACGCCGTCCGCCGCGCAGGCCGGGCCGCGCAAGCTCGACATCCTCGGTGCAGTGTCGGTGACGGTCGGCATCGCCGCGCTGGTGTTCGGCATCGCGCAGGGCGAGCGCGAGGGCTGGGGTTCCCCGGTGAGCCTCGTCGCGTTCGCGATCGCCGTGGTGGGCATCGGTGTCTTCCTCTTCGACCAGGCCAAGATCGCGAGTGCGCCGCTCGTCCCGTTGAACGTGTTCCGCAACCGGACGATCGTCGCCGCGAACGTCTCGATGTTCTGCGTGGGTGCCGCGATGGCGTCCACGTTCTACTTCCTGACGCTGCTGATGCAGTTCGTGCTCGGGTACAGCCCGCTCACGACCGGCCTGTCGTACCTGCCGCTGTCGGTCGCGATCTTCCTCGGCGCCGGCATGGTCGCGCCGCAGACGAGCAAGCTGGGCGGCCGGTTCACGTTGATCAGCGGTCTGGTCGTCGGTGTGCTCGGCCTCGGCTGGCTGGCCCTGGCCGTGGACAACAAGGCCACGTTCGTCGCCGACCTGCTCGGCCCGAGCCTGCTGTTCGGCCTCGGCGTCGGCATGGTGCTCGGCACCGTGGCGAACCTCGCCACCGCGGCTCTGCCATCTAGCCAGCAGGGCCTCGCGTCCGGGCTGCTGACGACCGGCCAGGCGCTCGGTGGCGCGGCGGGTCTCGCGGTGCTCGTGGCGGTCGCCAACGCCACCGGTGGCGAGTCGCGCGTCCCCGAGGAGATGGCGTCGGGATACGCGAACGCGTTCCTGGGCACCGCCATCCTGCTCGTCGTCGCGGCACTCGCCGCGGTCGCGATCCCGAAGGTGGCGCGGTCCGCGTCGAACGAGTCGGATGAGTCGGCGCCGGCGCCGGTCGTCGCGCACATCTGAGGCACGGCAACGAAAAAGGGGAGCTTCCGGGTGGAAGCTCCCCTTTTTCGCATTGGATCGATCTGGGTGGGTTTCTCAGTCGAGCACGCGCAGAAACGCACGCAGCTCGGCCGCGAGCTCCGCGGGACGTTCCAGGGCGGGGAAGTGACCGCCGTGGGACAGGTCCTGCCAGTACCGCAGATCGGTGAAACGGGTGCGGGCCCACGCACGAGGAAGCCACGCGTCGTTCGGCCACACCGACGCGCCCGTGGGCACGTCCGTCGGCGGCATCGGCTCGGAGTCGAAGCTCTCCCAGAACAACCGCGCCGCCGAGGTGCCGGTACCGGTGAGCCAGTACGTCGACACGATGTCGAGCAGCTTGTCCTTCGGCACGGCCTGTTCGAGGTCGTTGTCGTGCCCGGCCCACGCCCAGAAGCGGTCGACGATCCACGCCAGCAACGCGGCAGGGGAGTCGTTCAGGCCGTAGCCGAGCGTCTGCGGGCGGGTGGCCTGGATCGCGGCGTACCCGTTGCGGTTCTTGCCGAAGCTCTGCATGCGCGCCATGGCCCGCTGGTCGCGTTCGTCGAGCTCGACCTGCTCCTGCGGCGGGCGCGCGAGCGGCATCGTGAGGTGGATTCCCGCGACGTGCTCGGGATCGGCGTTCGCCACGGCCGGCGACACCCACGAACCCCAGTCGCCACCGTGCGCGACATAGCGTTCGTAGCCCAGCCGGGACATGAGCTCGGCCCACGCCGCGGCGATGTGCGGCACGGTCCAGCCGGCTTCCGTTGGCCGGTCGCTGAAACCGTGTCCTGGCAACGAAGGACACACGACGTCGAACGCGTCGGCCGGGTCGTCCGGATTCGTCAGCAGGTCGATGATGTCGAGGTACTCCACCACGGAACTGGGCCAGCCGTGGGTCATCAGCAACGGCATCGCGCCGGGATGCGGCGAACGGACGTGCAGGAAGTGGATGCCGACACCGTCGATCTCGGTGCGGAACTGCGGCACGGAGTTCAGCTTCCGTTCCGCCACCCGCCAGTCGTAGTGGCCGGCCCAGTGGTCGCAGAGCTCCTGCAGGTACGCCAGCGGCGTGCCCTGGGACCAGTCGCCGACGGTTTCCGCGTCGGGCCAACGAGTTCTTGCCAAGCGGTCGGTCAGGTCGTCCAGCGCGGACTGCGGGACTTCCACGGTGTAGGGCTCGATCTTCTGACTCACCTGCTCACCTCCGGGGGCAGGGCGGACTCCGGTCGCGCCCGACGCTAGAAGGACCGGCTCGACTCGTCCTGGAGCCCACAATGGACATTTGAGCGGGTCTCCAGGCGTCGCTGCCACGCTTTCGGCAGTCGACCAGGAGGACTCGTCATGACCACAAGTGCCGTCGAACCGGGCAGCACGGAAGCCGAGGAGACGTTTCCCTACCAACGGCAGTGTCCGTTCACGCCTCCGAAGCAGTACGAACAGATGATCTCCGATGATCTCACCGAGGTGACGCTGACCGGATCTGGCCTGCGGATCTGGACGATCACCGGTTACGAGACCATCCGCCAGATCCTCACCGATCCGCGGATCAGTGCTTCCCGCAAGCACGACAACTTCCCGTTCTACTTCATCGCTCCGCCCGAGTTCCGCACCGAGACCTCGTTCATCGGCTACGACAACCCGGAGCACACGAAGACCCGCCGCAAGGCCGCGGTCACGTTCACCTCGCGCCAGGTGAAGCGTCTCCGGCCGCGCATCGAGGAGATCGTCGACCAGTACATCGACAAGATCCTCGCGATGACGCCGCCGATCGACTTCCACCGCGAGTTCTCGCTCGCCGTGCCGATGACGGTCATCTGCGAGCTGCTCGGCATCCCGCAGGACGAGCACGACTTCTTCATCAACCACGGCACGTGTCTGCTCGGCGGTCACTCGACGCCCGAGCAGCGCCAGGCCGCGATCGTCGAGGTGAACGCCTACGTCGACAAGCTGATCACGTTGAAGGAGAAGGAACCCGGCGAGGACCTCCTGTCGCGGGCGATGGCGGAGTACGCCGCGTCCGGCGAGGAGTACACCCGCCGCGACCTGTTCAACATGATCCGGCTGCTGATGAACGGCGGCCACGAGACGACGGCCAGCATGCTGTCGCTCGGCACCGCGTGCCTGCTGGAGAACCCGGACCAGCTGCAGCAGCTGCTGGACGACCCGGAGGGCATGATCGAGCCGGCCGTCGAGGAGCTCGTCCGCATCGCGACCATCGGCGACACCGCGATTCCGCGCGTTGCCCTGGAAGACATCGAGATCGCGGGCAAGACGATCAAGAAGGGCGACGGCATCCTGTGCCTGGGCCTCGCGGCGAACCGCGACCCCGAGGTGTTCCCGGAGCCGGACAAGGTGATCCTCTCCCGCGGTACCCGCAAGCACCTCGGGTTCGGCCACGGCCTGCACCACTGCATCGGTGCCGACCTCGCCCGGCTGGAGATGCAGCTGGTGTGGTCGCGGCTCTTCCAGCGCATCCCGTCGCTGCGCCTCGCGAAGCCGTTCCTGGAGATTCCGCGCAAGGAAGGCGCCGTGATCTACGGCCTGTGGGAGCTCCCCGTCACCTGGGACCTGGAGGCCGACTGATGGCGAAGATCACCTACGTCAACGCCGACGGCGACTCGACGATCATCGACGTGACCAACGGCGACTCGGTGATGCGTGGCGCGGTTCTCAACGGTGTCAAGGGAATCGTCGCCCAGTGCGGCGGCGGGGCGTCCTGCGGCACGTGCCACGTGTACGTCGACCCTGAGAACACCAAGCCGCTCGCCGACATGCACCGGGTCGAGGACGAGCTGTTGTACTTCACGGCCTGCGAGCGCAAGGAGAACAGCCGGCTGAGCTGCCAGCTGCCCGTGTCCGAGGAGCTCGACGGGCTTGTCGTGCACCTCCCCGAGAAACAGCTCTGAGAAGCAACTCTGAGGAGAGCAGACGCATGAGCAAGCGACGGGTCGCCCTGGTCACGGGCGCCACGAGCGGCATCGGTCTCGAGGTCGCCCGCAGCCTCGGCAAGGAGGGGCACGCGGTCTTCGTCGTGGCCCGCAACGCCGAGAACGTGAACACCACGGTGAAGCAGCTGCGCGAAGAGGGCTACGAGGCCGACGGCGCCGCCACCGACGTGACGTCCACTGAGGACATTCGTGCCGCCGTGCAGAAGGCGGTCGACGTCTTCGGTCCCGTCGAGATCCTCGTGAACAACGCGGGTCGCGGTGGCGGCGGCATCACGGCAGAGCTCGACGAGGACCTCTGGCTGGATGTCATCAACACCAACCTCAACGGTGTTTTCCGCTTCACCAAAGAGGTGCTGAGCACCGGTCAGATGGTCAAGCAGTCCTGGGGCCGGATCATCAACATCGCCTCCACCGGTGGCAAGCAGGGTGTCGTGTTCGCCGCGCCCTACTCGGCGTCCAAGCACGGCGTCGTCGGCTTCACCAAGGCCGTCGGCATCGAGCTCGCGAAGTCCGGCATCACCGTCAACGCGGTGTGCCCCGGCTACGTCGAGACGCCGATGGCGAGCCGGGTCCGCCAGGGCTACGCGAACCACTGGGGCATCTCGGAAGAAGAGGTGCTGGAGAAGTTCAACGCCAAGATCCCGCTGGGTCGGTACAGCACCCCGGAAGAGGTCGCCGGGCTCGTGACGTACCTGACCACGGACACCGCGTCCTCGATCACCGCGCAGGCGCTCAACGTCTGCGGCGGGCTGGGCAACTACTGACATGCGTGGGGAGTCGGTAGTCGTCGTCGGGGCCGGGCAGGCGGGCTGCCAGGTCGCGGTGTCCTTGCGAGAGCAGGGACACCGCGGCCCCCTCACCCTCATCGGTGACGAGAAGGCCGCGCCGTACCAGCGGCCCCCGCTCACGAAGGCCTACCTGGCGGGGGAGACCGACCTCGCCGGGCTGGTGCTGCGGCAGGACTCCTATTACACCGACCACGGAATCCAGCTGGTGACCGGGGAACGGGTCGTGGGTGTCGACCGGTCGGCACGGGTCGTGGTGCTGGGCTGCGCGCGCACGATCAGCTACGACCACCTGGTGTTCGCGACCGGCGCGCGGCCGCGGCCGTTGCCGGTGCCCGGCGCCGAGCACGTGCTGAACCTGCGCACGATCGCCGACGCGGACGCCATCAGGCAGAAGCTGGAGGGCCGCTCCGGGCTCGACGTCGTCGTCATCGGCGGAGGGTTCATCGGGCTGGAGTTCGCCGCTGTGGTGCGGAAGCTGCGTCACGAGGTGACCGTCGTCGAGACCCAGCCGCGGGTCATGCAGCGCGCGGTGTCCGAGACGACGGCGCGGCACCTCACCACCCGCCACCGCAGTGAGGGCGTGACGGTGCTGACCGGCACCGCCGTGGCCTCGGTCGGGGACGGGTTCGTCGAACTGACCGACGGCACGGTGCTGGTGGCGGACCTGGTGGTCGCCGGGACCGGGGTGATCCCGAACGTGGAGATAGCGCAACGGTCCGGGCTCGCGTGCGACGACGGCATCGTGGTCGACGCGCACCTGCGCACCGTCGACCAGCGGGTGCACGCGGTCGGCGACTGCGCCCGGTTCGCGAGCCCGCTGACCGGTGGTCTGGCTCGGTTGGAATCCGTGCAGAACGCCACGGACCAGGCCACCAGCGTGGCGTCTGCCATCCTGGGCGCCGCCGAGCCGTACACCGCGCTGCCGTGGTTCTGGAGCGACCAGTACGACGTGAAACTGCAGATCGCCGGGCTGACGGACGGCTACGACCGCACGGTCACGGTCGGCGACCCGGCGGAGGGCAGGTTCTCGGTGTTCTGCTTCCGCGGCGACCGGCTGCTCGGCGTTGAGGCCTGCAACCGGCCGATCGACTTCCTGATGGCCCGCCGGATCCTTGAGGCAGGCACCTCGCTCACGCCGGAGATCGTCTCGCAGCCGGGCTTCGACCTGCGGGCGAGCCAGCAGCAGGCGGCGTGAAGTGCGCACGCCATCCGTGTCCGGCCGAGCCGGGTCAGATCCAGCCGGCGTCCTCGGCGATGCGGATGGCGTCCACCTTGTTGCGGCCGTTGAGCTTGGTCATGATCGTCGTCAGGTAGTTGCGCACCGTGCCGACCGAGAGCGACAGTGCGACAGCGATGTCAGGGGCGTCGGAACCGTTGGCCGCGAGCCGCAGCACCTCGAGCTCGCGGTCGGTCAGCGGGCACTCGCCGCGGTCCCACGCGGCCAGGGCGAGCTGGCTGTCCACGACCCGTTCCCCGGCGGCGACCCGGCGGATCGCGTCGGCGAGCTCGGCGGGCGGCGCGTCCTTCAGCAGGAACCCGTCCACGCGGGCGGCCAGTGCCTTGCGCAACGTGCCCGGACGGCCGAGCGACGTCAGCATCAACGTCCTGATCTGCGGCATCGTCTCGCGGATCGTCGTGGCGGCGGTCAGCCCGTCGAGGATCGGCAGATCGATGTCGATCACGCACACGTCGGGTCTGTGCTGCCGGGCGGCCGGCACTATTTTGTCGCCGGAGCTGACTTCGACGACCACCTCGATGTCCGGTTCGAGGTTGAGCAGCGCGATGAGAGCACCGCGCACCATGTGCATGTCCTCCGCGAGCAGAACCCTGATCATCGCGCCCCTCCGCGCGACACCATATCTCCCACCGTTCAGGTCGCGCTCCACGCCACGTCGGGGCGGGGCGTCGACGGTGCTCCGAAGGAGGCTTGACCGCAGTGCGAGTAGAGGATGTTTTCGTCAGGGGCAACGGGGTGCGCCTGCCCGCGACGCTGACCGTCGCGGAGGCGATCGCGTCGGGGGAGTGCGAGCCGAAGCTGGTGGCGCGGACGGACGTGCTGTCGGTCGCCGTGTCCCCGGACGAGTCGGCGGCCGAGATGGCGGTCGGCGCGGCCCGCAACGCGCTGCGGGCCGCGGACTCCGGCCCAGGCGACGTCGAGCTGATCCTGCACGCCACCACCTACCACCAGGGCCAGGACCTGTGGCCGGTCGGCTCGTACATCCAGCGCGAGACCGTGCGGAACAGCTGTCTGGCACTGGAGATCCGGCAGATGTCCAACGGTGGCCTGGCCGCGATGGACCTCGCCGTGGCCTACCTGGCCGCACGTCCGGGCAAGGACGCGTTGCTGACCACGGCGGACCGCTTCTGCCTGCCCGGCATCGACCGGTGGCGCACCGATCCCGGAACCCCTTACGGCGACGGGGCTTCCGCGATCGTGCTGTCGCGCCGCGGTGGATACGCGAAGCTGCTTTCGTTGGCTATCAATGCGGACTCGGATTTGGAGCCGTTGCACCGCGGTGACGTGCCGATGGGCCTCGCGCCGTTCTCGCACCGCATGCCGGTGGACTTCGAGGACGCCAAGATCGCGTTCAGTCGCGAGTACGGCTTGTCCTACGGCATCAACAAGGCCAACGCGGGCCAGGCCGTCGCGGTCGAGGAGGCCCTCGCCGACGCCGACATGAAGATCGGTGACGCGGACTGGGTGATCCTGCCGCACTTCGGCCGGCGCCGGCTGGACGTGAACTACCTGCGCCCGTATGGAATCGAGCCGGAGCGCACCACGTGGGAGTGGAGCCGCACGGTCGGTCACCTCGGCGCGGGAGACCAGTTCGCGAGCCTCGGCCACCTGGTCGACGAGGGCCTGGCCCGGTCGGGGCAGCGGATCGTGATGTTCGGCGTGGGCGCGGGATACAGCTGGGGCTGCGCGGTTCTGGAGATGGTCTGAGCGTCAGGTCAGCGGGATCTCGGCGCGCAGCCGGTAGGTGTGCTCGGGCGTCAGACCCGCGTGGAGGTCGCCGCCGAGGGCGCGGACGCGGGTGGTGAGGTTGCCGATTCCGCTGCCGTCGCGGGATTTCCGCTCTGTCGCCGGGATCCCGTCGTTGGTGATGTCCATCGTGACCAGTCCAGGTGAGTTGGACAGGACGATCTCGCAGCGTTCGGCTTTGCTGTGCCGCAACAGGTTCGTGACGCCTTCACGCAGGACGGTGGCGAGGGTGATCTTCACGTCCTCGGGCAGTTGATCGCACTGGTCGATGTGCACGACCACCTCGATGTCGGCCGCGGTCAGCAGGGCGTGCGCGGACCGGGTCTCCTCGTTGAACGAGAGCTCCCGGTAGCTCAGCGCCACCGATCTGACGTCCGCCAGTGCCTGGCGGGAGATCTCCAGCACCTCCGCGAGCTCCTGCCGTGCCCGGCCGGGGTCCACCACGACCTGCCGGCGGGCCAGCTCCACCTTGAGCGTGATCGCGGAGAGGCTGTAGCCGAGCAGGTCGTGCAGGTCGCGGGCGAACCGCAGCCGTTCCTGCGTGACCGCCGCCGTCGCCAGTTCCGCACGGGCCTCGTGCAGCTCGTTCACCATCGATCGCAGCCGGGTCAACGCGTACAGCACCAGGCCGTGGTTCATCGTCGCCATGAACCCGTACGCGATGTCCACCGGACCGTAGCCGTGCACTCCGTAGAGCAAGCCCTGCCCGGCCACGACGGCGCAGAAGCCGATCCAGCCTCCGGCCCGGGGCACGAGCAGTGCCGCCGCCCCGGCGAGGAAACCGGGCTCGGCGAGGACCGGATCGCCGTACAGCAGCTGCGGTCCGTACACGCAGACGGCCATGGCGGCGAGGATCCCGCCGCGTACCAGCGGCGGGTGCGGGCCGACCGGCAGGCTCAGTACCAGCGCCGTCGTGCCGACCACCGCGGCCAGGGCGACACCGACTCCGGCCGCGCCGACACGTGGGTACTCGTACCCGATCTGGAACGTCGCCATCGCGACGTAGCAGACCACCACCGCCGTGAGCAGCACTTGTGCGAACCGAGTCTCCATCGCGGGACCCGCGGCGCGCTCGTCGGCCGGGGGCGGCTCGCGGTAGCTCGACGCGACCGCGCGCACGTTCGCCAGGGCCTCGCGGGCGATGCCGAGGCACTCCACCAACTCCTTCTGGGCCGGCTCCTGCCGGGCCAGCTCCACCTTGAGCGTGATCGCGGCCAGGCTGACACCGAGGAGATCGTGCAGCTCGTGGGCGAACCGCAGCCGTTCCCGAGACACGGCCAGCTCGGCGAGCTCGGACCTGGCCGTCTCCAGCTGCTCCACCAACGACGGCAGCCGCGACAACCCGTAGACGACCAGGCCCACGAGCACACACGACACCACGTAGTAGGACAGCATGAAGCCGTCGGAGACGTACGGGACCTTGGTCAGGGAGTTGGCGACGGCCACCACGCCGAGCACGACCCACCTCGCCCGGCCCCGGAGCACCAGCAACGCGCTGCCCGCCAGGAAGCCGGGCATGCCCGCCCACGCGTGAGGGAAGAACGGCACGGGCACGAACGCCAGCAGCGCCAGTGCGCCCAGAGCCACGCGGGCCCTGGTCGAGCGCAGGTCGGCGCCGGGCCTCGAGAACACCCCGAGCTGCAGGTACCCGATCGCGGTAAGGCAGGCCAGCGACCCGGCGATCCGGGCCGGGGTCGCCCCGCCCGCCAGCACGTAGATGAAGGCGTTGCCGAGGTAGTTGGCGAACACCACGCTTATCACGACGTACGCCAGCCGCCGAGACACCGACGAGCGTTCCGGTCGCGACGTCACGCGGCGATGGTACGGGCGCTCCCCGTGTTCTCCGGCGCTGTTGAACAGGCGTCAGCTCAGGGGGATCTCGGCGCGCAGCCGGTAGGTGTGCTCGGGCGTGAGGCCCGCGTGCAGGTCGCCGCCGAGGGCGCGGACGCGGGTGGTGAGGTTGCCGATTCCGCTGCCGTCGCGGGATTTCCGCTCGGTCGCGGGAATCCCGTCGTTGACGATGTCCATCGTGACCAGCGACGGTGAGCTGGACAGCAGGATCTCGCAGCGTTCGGCTTTGCTGTGCCGCAACAGGTTCGTCACGCCCTCGCGCAGGACGGTCGCGAGCGTGATCTTCACGTCCTTGGGCAGCTGGTCGCACCGGTCGATCCGCACGACGACCTCGATGTCGGCCGCGGACAGCAACGCCTGCGCCGACTGGGTTTCCTCGTCGAACGACAGCTCGCGGTAGCTCAGGGCCACCGACCGCACGTCGGCCAGCGCCTGCCGGGAGATCTCCAGCACCTCGGTGAGCTCCTGCCGGGCCCGGCCGGGGTCGATGGTGACGAGCCGGTGCGTGAGCTCGCTCTTGAGCGTGATCGCGGAGAGGCTGTAGCCGAGCAGGTCGTGCAGGTCGCGGGCGAACCGCAGCCGTTCCTGCGTCACCGCGGCCGTGGCCAGTTCCTCACGGGCCTCGTGCAGTTCGTTCACCATCGACCGCAGCCGAGTCAACGCGTACAGCACCAGACCGTGGTTGATCGTGGACATCACGCCGTAGGTGATGTCCACGGCGTTGTAGGCGAGTGCGTCGTAGATGAAGCCCTGACCGATCACCACCACGGCGAACACGGCCCAGCCGGAGACGCGGGGAAGCAGCAACGCCGCCGACCCGGCGAGGAATCCGGGCAGGACGATGTACGCGTTACCGGCCACCAACTGCGGGACGTAGACGCACACGGCCAATGCGGCGAGCAGCGCACAACGACGCGGCATGTTCATGTCCACGTGCGGGCGGCTCACCACGCCGAGCACGAGCCCGGCCGAGCCCGCGATGCCCGCCACGGCGACCGCGAGCCCGAGCGGCCCGATCAGGTTGTAGACGAACACGGCCAGCGCGACCGCGGACAGGCTGTAGCCGGCCACCACCGCCCAGAGCAGCACCTGGGCGAAGCGCGTCGCCATCGGCGGGCTGGCTGGTCTCGGGTCGCTCGCCTGCTGCTCGGGAGCCGGCTCCGCGGGCACTTCGGCGTGCAGCCGGTAGGTGCCGTCCGCGGAGGTCTGGGCGAGCAGCGAACCGCCGATGGCCGTGGTGCGGGTGGCGAGGTTCGTGAGGCCGCTGCCGCGGTCCGCCTCGGCTCCGACCGGCGCCCCGTCGTTGACGATGTCGATCGACACGGCACCGCTCACACCGGTGATCCTGATCGAGCAGCGGCTGGCCTCGCTGTGCCGCAACAGGTTGGTGACACCCTCGCGCAGCACGGTCGCGAGCACGGTGCGGGAGCGCGGTGAGAGTTCCTGGTGGTCCGCTTCGATCGTGGTCGTGACGCCTGCAGCGGTCAGCACGGACCGCGCCGACTCGATCTCGTCGGTCAGCGACAGCTCGCGATAGCTGGACGCGACCGCACGAACGTCCGTCAGGGCCTCGCGGGCGATGCCGAGGATGTCCGCGAGCTCGGCCAGCGCCCGGTCCGTGCGCTCGCCGATCAGCTTCCTGGCCAGCTCCACCTTCAGCGTGATCGCGGACAGGCTGAAGCCGAGGAGGTCGTGCAGGTCGCGGGCGAACCGCAGCCGTTCCTGCGACACGGCCAGCTCGGCGAGCTCCGAGCGGACCGTCTCCAGCTGCTTCACCAGCGACGGCAGCCGGGACAGGCCGTACACGACCAGACCCGCGACCACCGACGTCAGGACGTAGTAGATCAGCAGGGAGACCTCGGACCGGTACTCCGCCTTGGTCGCGGCGTTGGCGAGCGCCACTACGCCGAACGCGAGCCACCGCACCCTGCCCGGCAGCACCAGCAGCGCGCTGCCGGCGAGGAAACCGGGCATGCCGGACCACGCGTTGGGGAAGAACGGCACCGGCACGAACACCAGCAACGCCATCGCGCCGAGCGACAGGTACGCCTTGGTGGACCGCAGGTTCGTGCCCGGCCGGGAGAACACGCGCAGCTGCAGGTAGCCGATCGCGAGCAGGCACGCGAGCGAGCTCGCGATCCGCACCGGGGTAGCGCCGGCGTAGAGGACGTAGCTGAAGGCGTTGGCGAGGAAGTTCGCGAACACCACGCTGATCACGAGGTACGCCAGTCGACGGGACACGGACGAGCGTTCCAGTCGTGACGACACGGCAGCTCCCACACGAGGGTCGGGACGCGGCCATGATACGGGCGCTTCCTGAGATCTCTCGCGTTTTGAGCTTCCTGATCGGAGCAACATGGCGGCGGCTCAGCACCTCGCCGGAACCACGAGCTGAGCGCCTGCGAGATAGGCGACCACGTCGGCGACCAGCGACTGCTCGATCTGCAGTGACTCCGCCACCTGCGCGATCGTGGTCTCGCCCGCCAGCAACGACTTCGCGATCTCGGTCGCGGGCGCGCTGTGCAGGATCACCTGGTACTGCGAACCGGGACACGCCAGCGCCTGGTCGCCGTTGAGCCGCTCGATCTCCGTGCCCGGCCGCATCGTGATCTTCTCGTCGTCGAGGATGTGCGGCAGGGTGAACACGGCGTCACCGGTCACCGCCATCACGGACAGGATGGGGCCCGCGCCGTCGTTGAGGCCGAGTGACGGCACGAGGCAGCCGCCGAGCTGGTCGAGCGTGTGCTTGAGCTTGCGCCAGATCAGGCACGGCCCGCTGCCGTTCTTCCACCGCACGAAGTTCTCGTGCAGCACGGAGATGTTCTCCAGGGCGACGGGACCGAGCGTCATCCGGTGCAGTGCCTCGCGCACCAGCGGGCTGGTGTCGGCGATCTCGATCGCGCCCCAGCGTCCGTGCACGGTGAGGTGCTCGGCCCCTTCGACGACGAAGGCGTCCTCGATCAGCGACCACAGCGGACGGCCCGCGGGAACGTGGGACTGGGTCGTGGGCACCACGGGCGCCTCCGCTCGGGTCACATGAACAGGGGGGTCGGGTTGAGCTCGTCGTAGCGGCGGGGTCGAGCCAGTCGTCCCAGTTGTACGGGAACGTCGTAGAGGCGCCCTTGAGCGAACCTCGACCAGAAGTGCCGCAGTCCCGGTACGACGACCCGGACGACCGGGAGACCGATGTCAGGCCTGGTCTGGTCGAGGACGAGCAGTTCCATCCCCTCGGCCTCCAGGGTGTCCTGGATGGCGCGGATGTCGTCGAGCAGGTCCTGCCGGTGCGTGTACCCGTGGTGGAACACGTCCCGCGCCGGTTCCGCGGGGTCCGGGGCGAGCCACGGGTGGTCGGCGAGGCGGGTGTGTTCGAACCACGTCCGCATGTCGGTGTCGAACCTGCCCAGGTCGACGGGTTCGCAGACCAGCGGCATGCACTGGTTCAGCTCGGTGAGCGCGCGGCGGGCGGCCAGCCGCGGGTCCAGGTGCGCGCCGCACCCGAGCATGATGTCCTCGCGCGGTCCGTCCGTGCGGCGCGACAGCGCCACCATCACCGGCACGCCCAGGTCCGCGGTGACGTCGAGCAGCCACACCTCGCGGCCGAGGCCCGCGTGCACGGCGCGCAGCTCGTCGATCCACGGGTCGTGGAACGAGTCCAGGTCCATGCCGGGCACCGGCGTGACGTTGTACCACCAGATGGCGACCGCGTCGCGTTCGATCAGTTCCAGAAGCCCTTGCAGCACCGCGTCTTCCAGGCTGCTGCCCGCGGCGCAGCCGTTGGAGTTGGCGGTCACGCTCGGCGGACAGGGGGCGCCGAAGTAGAGCATGCCGGTGGGCAGGAGCTTGTGCCGTCGTTCGGTCAGCGACCACAGCGGCGTCCAGTCCATCACCTCGTCCTCGTCGAACGGTGCGGCGACGTGCTGGAAGGAGGAATGGCCCGCGTTCCAGGCGTCGCGGCCGGAGAACTGGAGCGGGTGGAAGTGCTGGACGGCATCGGGGTGGATCGCCGCCTCGCCCAGCGCCCGGTAGCTGGCCCTCACAAGGGCCTCGTCTCCCGCGAACGCGCCGCTGCGCCGTTCCACGGCTTCGCACAGCGCCCCGACCTCGGCGTCGAGCGGCGTCACGCCCTTGCCCCCGGTGTCGGCGCGCAACGTCGAGCGCAGGCCTTCGAGCCCGTCTCCCTCGGCGGCGATGTTCGAGCCGGACCAGAAGGAGTTGAAGAAGTCGGGCCCGTTCTCGTGGCGGCGGATGTCCCGGACGATTCCGGTGACCGGGCTGACGAGGTGCCGGTAGGTGTCGAGCACCTCCTGCGGTGACGACGACCGGTGGCCGCCGCCGTCGCAGGAGCGCTTCACCCGGCTCACGAGCTCGACCGGCTCGAACGCCCTGCGTGCGACGGCCTCCTGGTCACCGCAGTCCGTGCACTGCGGGCGGCGCCACACCTCGTGCTGGGTGACGTTCATCGTGAGGCTGTCGTAGTTCCAGATCGACCGCTGGGCGTCGTGCCGGATGCCGGCCAGCCACTTGGTCGCCTCGACCGCCGCGATCTCCAGCGCCGTCGCCTGCAACGACGGCAGCCCGATGGCCGGGCGCGGAGCCGGGCCGCGTTGCCCGCAGCGCGCCCGCACGTGAGCCTCCGCGGACCTGTTCGCGGACAGGCGGGTGGCCAGGCAACGCCAGCACGGGCCGTCGCCGGGGGTGAAGAAGGGACCGACGCACACCTGCGCACCGACGGGCTTGACCAGCAACCACGGCCTGCCTGCCGAGCGGTGTGCGGCGTCGATCTCGCGGAGCTCTGGTGCCAGGTAGTCCGCACACGCCACGACCGTGAGGTCACCACTCCCCGAGGTGACCGTCAGTCCGTTGCGGCGCAAGGCTTCCACGAGCACCCCGCGATCGATGTCGCCGATCGCGACCACGGAGACCAGCGACGTCGTTGTCGCCGCCGCCGCGTCCGCGGGGTCGAGACCCGCCGCGTCCCAGTACGCGAGCGAGGCCTCGGTGCAGGCCGAACCGTCCTCCCGGCCCCGTGACCCGATCAAGCCCGCCGCCGAGAGCCGCGCGAGCATGCGGCCCACCTTGTCGGCGGTCAGGTCGGCGGGGACGTCGCGCAGCAGCGCCGCCAGATCGCGGGTGCCGTCGAGCAACGGCGCCAACGTCTCGACGTGGGTGCCCGCGATGGCCGTGACCCCGGACTCCCCGAAGAGGTAAACGGCTTCACCCTGCACTATCTGCGGCCGGAGGTGTCGTTTGAACCCGATGCGTTGCCCGCTCGGTTCGGCCCTTTCGCGTCTCATGCCGCGAGTACCTCGTCGTGGGCGACGTAGGGCCGGCCGGGCATGGTGTTCGTGACGCAGCCGCTGATCCAGGTCCAGTCCATCGAGGCGTCACGGTCGAATTCGTAGATCTTCATGTCGTCGGACTCGTCGGCGGCGGTGGGGACGGAAGCCAGGTGCTCCACGGTGACGGTGGGGTACATGTGCATCTCCGTTATTCGCGTGTCAATTGGTGTGGGTCAATTCTGCGGACCTGGCGTAATGGCTGGGTAGTTACGGCCTAATGCGCATCGGTATGAAGTTTTCATACCGGGGCACAGGGCGAACTCATCCGAGATCGAGGACCGGTGCACTAACGCGACCTCGTTGGGCCGAGCAGACTAATCAGGTGCTTGGAGAAGGAGGAGGGGTCGCGATGCAGATCAAGGTCCTGGGGCCGGTCGAGGCCAAGGTGAACGGTCGCTCGGTGACGCCCACGGCTGCCAAGCCGCGGCAGATCCTGGCGCTGCTCGCGCTGCACTCCGGATCGGTGGTGTCCGTGCCGACGCTGATCGAGGAGCTGTGGGGCGACCGCCCGCCGCGCAGCGCGCGCACCACGTTGCAGACCTACATCCTGCAGCTGCGCAAGCTGATCGGCGACGCGCTGGCCGCGTCCGGCGAGGGCGGCGCGAAAGAACTGCTGGTCACCCGCTACGGCGGGTACCTGCTCGACGTGCCGCCGGAGGCCGTCGACGTGCACGAGTTCGAGCGTCTCGCCCGGATCGGCCAGCAGGCCCACGAGGTCGAGGACTACCCGTCCGCCGCCCGGCTGCTGCGACAGGCGCTGGAGATGTGGCGCGGTCCCGCCGTCGTCGACGTGCGGCCGGGAATGCCGCTGGGCATCGAGGTCGTGCGCCTGGAGGAGTCACGGCTCGGCGCGCTCGAAGCCCGCATCGACGCGGAGCTGCGGATGGGCAAGCACAAGGCGTTGCTCAGCGAGCTCTCGGTGCTGACGGTGCAGAACCCGATGAACGAGAACCTGTGCGCGCAGTACATGATCTCGCTGTTCCGCGCGGGCCGGCAGTGGCAGGCGCTGGACGCCTTCAAGGGGTTGCGCAACACCCTGATCGACGAGCTCGGCGTCGAGCCGTCGTCCCGCCTGCAGTCGTTGCAGCACGCGATTCTCACATCGGATCCGCGGCTCGACAGCGCGGAAACCCGTCAGCTGCAACGCCTGCTTGCCTAGAGCACGGCTCCAGCGGCCCCCGCCACACTGTGGCGGGGGCCGTTTTTCTTTGTGTCACAACGGTTTCTTCGAGGGCGTCTCCAGTCGTCCACCACCGCACGCTGCAAACATCACTGATGGGCGTGCGGAAACCGCCCGCTGGAGGAAAGGAAAAGCAGCCGTGAGCGCACTGACCATCGAGGGCCTCAAGGAGATCCTCAACGAGGCCGCGGGCGACGACGACTCGTTCAAGCCGGGCCAGGACATTCTCGACATCCCGTTCCTCGAGCTGGGCTTCGACTCCCTCGCCCTGCTGGAGACGGTCGCGCTGATCAAGCGCAAGTACGGAGTCGCCGTCGCCGACGACGAGATGGCGTACATCGAGACGCCGCGTCAGTTGCTGGACAAGGTCAACGGACAGATCGCGGCCTGACCGCCGGCGAGACGAAACGGAGACGGACATGACGCACACCACCACGCACACGGTCATGATCGGTGCTCCCGCCAAGGTGGTCTACGACCTGGTCGCGGACGTCACGACCTGGCCGTACACCTTCGGACCCACGGTGCACGCCGAGGTGTTCGAACGGGACGGCAACACCGAACGGTTGCGGTTGCACGCGTTCGCCAACGGTGACGTGCGCACGTGGACGTCCCGTCGCGAGCTCGATCCGGCGAACCTGCACATCAAGTTCCAGCAGGAACGTTCGGCCGCGCCCGTCAAGACGATGGGCGGGGAGTGGCGGATCGTCCCGATCGCCGACTCGGCGACCCGGGTCGATCTGCTGCACCACTTCACGGCGGCGCAGCCGGAAGCGGTGGACCTGATCCTGAACGCGGTCAACAACAACAGCGATGCCGAGCTGGCCGCCCTGAAGCGGGCGGCCGAGTACGGCGACGACTACGACAAGCTGGTGCTGTCGTTCTCGGACAGCATCACGATCCACGCGGGCCGCAAGGACGTTTTCGAGTTCCTGTACCGGTCCGACCTGTGGCCGCAGCGGCTGCCGCACGTCGCCCGGCTGGACCTCAAGGAAGCTGTCACCGGCGTGCAGTCCATGGAGATGGACACGCGCAGCCCGGACGGGTCGATCCACACCACGCACTCGGTGCGGGTCTGCTTCCCGTACGACAGCATCGTCTACAAGCAGACGGCGACACCGCCGATCATGGCGGCCCACGTCGGACGCTGGACGTTCCGCGACATCGGTGACGGCATCGAGGCCGGCATCGAGGCGACCTCCCACCACACGGTCGTCATCCGGCCGGACGTCATCACCGAGGTGCTGGGGCCCGACGGCACGCTCGAGCGCGCTCGCGAGCTGATCCGCCACGCGCTGGGCACCAACAGCCTCACGACTCTCCGGCACGCCAAGGAATTCGCCGAGAACGGGTGAGGTGGCGCGATGGGGTTGGGTGGCGCGGAACTGCTCACCGCCGCGGCGCGTGCCGCAAGCCGCAACGGGCTCTACGTGGTGTCCATGTACCTGGAGAAGGCAGCGGTCGAACATCAGCGCAAGGGTTGTCCCTCCGAGGTGGGGCACTGCGCTTATGAGATCGAGGCCTCCCGCGTACTGCTGTCGGGGTTCTAGATGAAGCTCTACGACATCTCGCTGCGTCGCGCCGGACTGTCCACCACGGACAGACTGGTCGCGGCGCGGCGCCTCGACGCGCTCGGAGTCGCGTTCGTCGACGGAGGAAGGTCGGCCCGGTTCTACCACCGGGCCGCGCTGGAGCTCCGGTTGCGGGCCGCCACCCTCATCGCTTCCGGTGGTGCGGAGGATCTCGCCGCACTGCTCGCCGCGGAAACCCCCGCGGTGGCAATGGTTGTGCAAGGGCACGGCTTCTCGGTAGTGCGGGAGGCCGTGCGTCAACTCGTGCGCGCCGAACGGCGAGTGATCGTCGAGGCGCGGGACTTCTTCGACGGCTGGCTGATCGACCCCGAACACGCTTTGGAGGTCGTGCTGACTGCCGCGGAGGCTGGGGCGGAAACCGTGTTGCTGCACGACACAGCGGGCAAGCTGTGGCCGGACCAGATCGGCGAGATCGTCGAGAACGTCGCGGAAACCGGTGTGCCCCTTGGATTTGGTTGTCACGACGACGGCGGTTCGCAGGCGAAACGACTGTTCGCGGCGGATGCGGGGGCTGGGCTCGTACAGGGGTCCTACGCCGTCGTTCGAGGTGGCCTCGATCGGGCCGATTCACCATCGGTTCATTCGGCAGAAACAGGTATCGCTCCCGTGCCCTGTCCGAGATTGGAGCAGACCGTGTCCGCACACAAGGCGATTGGAGGTGTCCGATGAGTCGTCGCGCCGTCATCACCGGGGTGGGCGTGGTCGCACCTGGTGGCATCGGAACGAAGGCGTATTGGCAACTGCTGTCCGAAGGGCGTACGGCGACTCGCATCATCACGCACTTCGACGCGTCTCCGTACCGCTCCCGCATGGCGGGTGAAGCAGACTTCGACCCCGTGCGCGAAGGCCTTACGCCGCAAGAGATCCGCAGGCTCGACCGGGCCGCGCAGTTCGCGGTCGTCGCGGGCCGTGAAGCGATGGCCGACTCGGGCATCGAGTTCGACCAGCTCGACCCCGGCCGCATCGGTGTCTCGCTCGGCACCGCGGTCGGCTGCACGACCTCGCTGGAGCGCGAGTTCATCGTCGGCTCCGACCGGGGCAAGTACTGGGAGGTCGACGCCTCCTACGCGGTCCCGCACCTCTACGACTACTTCACGCCGTCCTCGATGGCGACGGAGCTGGCGTGGACGGTCGGCGCGGAAGGCCCGGTGTCCGTGGTCTCCACGGGCTGCACCTCCGGCCTGGACTCGGTGGGATACGCCGCCGAGCTGATCATGGAGGGCTCCGCGGACGTCGTCGTCACCGGCGGCACCGAGGCCCCGCTCTCCCCGATCACCGTGGTGTGCTTCGACGTCATCCGTGCGTCCAGCACCCGCAACGACGACCCCACCACCGCCTGCCGCCCGTTCGACAAGACGCGCGACGGACTGGTGCTGGGTGAGGGTTCCGCGATCATCGTGCTCGAAGAGCTGGAGCACGCCCGGGCTCGCGGCGCCCACATCTACGGTGAGGTCGCCGGCTTCGCCTCGCGGTGCAACGCCTACCACATGACGGGCCTGCACCCCGAGGGCATCGAGATGTCCGACGCCATCAACATCGCGCTCAAGCAGGCGCGGGCGGACGCGACGGACGTCGGTTACATCAACGCACACGGTTCGGGCACCAAGCAGAACGACCTGCACGAGACGGCGGCGTTCAAGCGTTCGCTGGGCGCTCACGCGTACAAGACGCCGGTCTCGGGCTTCAAGTCCATGATCGGGCACTCGCTCGGTGCGATCGGATCCCTGGAGATCGTCGGCTCGCTGCTGGCGTTCGAGCAGGACCTCATCCCGCCGACGGCGAACCTGCACGAGCAGGACCCGGAGTGCGACCTCGACTACACGCCGCTCGTGGCGCGCGAGAAGAAGGTCGACACGCTCCTGACGGTGGGCAGCGGTTTCGGTGGATTCCAGAGCGCCATGGTGCTCAAGAAGGTGGAAGGGGCAGGCCGGTGACTCGGGCGGTGGTGACGGGAATCGGCATCGCGTCGCCGAACGGGCTGGGGCCGACCGCGTACTGGCGGGCGACCCTGCACGGTGAGGCGGCGATCAAGCCGATCACCCGGTTCGACAGTGCGAACTACTGGGCGAAGATCGCCGGTGAGGTGCCGGGCTTCGAGGCAGGCCGGCACCTGCAGGGCCGGCTGCTGCCGCAGACGGACCACATGACGCGGTTGACGCTGGTGGGCACGGACTGGGCGTTGCGCGGCGCGGGTGTGCAGCCGAACGACATCCCGGACACCGACATCGCGGTGATCACCGCGGCGACGGCGGGCGGGTACGAGTTCGGTCAGCGCGAGCTGCAGAAGCTGTGGCACCAGGGCCCAGAGTACGTCTCGGCGTACCAGTCGTTCGCGTGGTTCTACGCGGTCAACACGGGCCAGATCTCCATCCGCCACGGCACACGCGGTCCTGGCGCCGTGGTGGTCTCCGAGCAGGCCGGTGGCATCGACTCCATCGGGCACGCACGGCGTCAGCTGCGCAAGGGCGTGCAGCTGGCTCTCACGGGCGGGATGGACTCCTCTCTGTGCCCGTGGGCGTGGGTTGCCCACCAGGCATCGGGTTGCTTGTCCCGCAACAACAACCCGAAGCGCGCCTACCTGCCGTTCGACCGCGACGCCGCTGGTTACGTCGCGGGCGAGGGTGGCGCGATCATGGTGCTGGAGACACCGGAGTCGGCGGCCGAGCGTCCCGGCACCCGCATCTACGGCGAGATCGTCGGGTACGCCGCGACGTTCGACTCGAAGATGCCGTCCCGGGAACCGGGTCTGAAGCGGGCGGCCGAGCTGGCGTTGCGCGACGCCGGCATGGACGCCTCGGAGATCGACGTCGTCTTCGCCGACGCGGCGGGGATTCCCGAGCTCGACAAGGCCGAGGCCGAGGCGATCAAGGGCATCTTCGGGCCGTACGGCGTGCCGGTGACGGCGCCGAAGACCATGACCGGGCGGCTGTTCGCCGGTGGTGGCTCCTTGGACGTCGCCTCGGCGATCCTCTCGATCTACTGGTCGGCGATCCCGCCCACCGTCAACGTCGAGAACGTCGTGCCGGAGTACGAGCTCGACCTCGTACTGAACGAGGCGCGGCACGGCAAGATCAAGGCCGCGCTGGTGCTCGGGCGCGGCAAGGGCGGGTTCAACTCCGCCATGGTGGTCCGCGAGTACAGGTGATGTTGTCTTTCGTTGCTCAGGGGTCGCGAGTTCTTTCGCGGCCCCTGAGCCGTTTCTGGAGGCTTTTGTGGACGTAGCACTGATGTTTCCGGGCCAGGGATCGCAGTATCCGCGGATGGCGGCGTCCCTGTACGGCGTGGAGCCCGTGTTCACCTCGGTGATCGACGAGGTGTTCGAGCTGTTCGGTGACGTGGGTTCTCTTGCCCGCGAGGACTGGTTGGCGGGCAACGACATCGACCACGTGTCGCGCGCACAGCCGTTGCTGTTCGCGGTCGACTACGCCCTGGGACGCACGGTTCTGTCTTGGGGTGTCAAGCCTGTCGCGTTGATCGGGCACTCCGCGGGTGAGGTTGTCGCGGCCACGCTGGCGGGCGTGTTCTCGTTGGCGGAGGCTGTTTCGCTGGTGCGGGACCGGGTGGTGTCGGCGGTGCCGATTCCGTCCGGCGGCATGCTCGCGGTGGCGGCTTCCGAGGCGGATCTGCTGCCGTACCTGGAAGGCGACGTGGCGATCGCGGCGGTGAACTCGGCTCGGCAGACGATGCTGGCCGGATCGGACGCGCCGCTGGCTTCAGTGCGGGCCCGGTTGGAGGCGGACGAGTACATCGTCGTCACCGTGCCGGCCACCACACCGTTCCACAGCCCGGCGATGCAGCCTGCCGTGGACGAGGCGCTGGCCACTTGGAGTGCTTCGCCTGCCGCGCCGTCGATGCCGGTGTACTCGGGGTACACGGGCCAGCTGATGACCGCGCAGGACGCGTTGTCCGCGCGGTTCTGGACCCGGCAGCTGACCGACGCCGTCTACTTCGGACCGGCGTTGAACGAGCTCGTCGCGACGTACGACGTGCTGCTGGTGGAGGCAGGTCCTGGCCAGACTTTGACGTCGTTCGCGCGTCGCACGAAGGCCGTGCGGTCGGGTGCTTCACAGGTGCTGCCGTTGCTGGACGCGTCGGATTCGATCGAGGCTGCACGCGCTCGCCTGGTGTGACACGTAAAAGAGCCGCCCTCTCCCGGAGGGCGGCTCTTTGGCCGGCATCTAGTCGGTGCCGCGGACGATGTGGTCTTCGTTCTCGGGTGGTGACATTTCGTTGTTCTCCATACCTTTTACGGTAGGGATGGTGATTCAGCTCTCACTTGAGAGCTAGTCGTCGAGCAGGGCGACCGCACGCGTCCAGCCCGCCCCGGCACCCTTGATCTTCACCGGGAACGCGACGACGGTGAAACCGAAGTCCGGCAACGCCTCCAGGTTGCTGAGGCGTTCGATCTGGCAGTACTCGCGGTCGCGGCCGGCGAAGTGCGCGGGCCACAGCACGCTCTCGTCCTTGGTCGCCAGGTAGCGCTTGACGATGTCCGGGAACGGCGCGTCGAGGCTGAACGCGTCCGTGGCGATCACCTTGACTCCCAGGTCCAGCAACATGTTCGTGGCGGGACCGTCGAGCCCGGTGTAGTCGGTGAAGTAGGTCTGGGTGCCCGCGTGCTCGGCGGCGCCGGTGTCGAGGATGACGATGTCCATCGGCTTCGGGGTGTACCCGATGCGGGCGAACTCCTTCTCCAGCACCTCGGGCCCGATGGCGCCGGTGCCGTGGCCGCGGACGTCGAGCTTCACGCCGGGGTTGTGGAACCACTCCAGCGGCATCTCGTCGATGTGGCGCGGGATTCCGTTGCCGTACGTGGTCTTCGAGCCGTAGTGCGACGGCGCGTCGACGTGCGTGCCGGTGTGGGAGGTGAGGCTGATCCGGTCCAGCGTCAGGAACTCCGAGTCCCGCAGCACGGACACGTCGAACTCGATGCCGAGCCTCGCCTTCAGCGTCTCGGCCATGTGGTCGGCACCCTGGGCGGCCGTGAGCACCTCGTGCGTCACCGGGTCCGCTTCGTACGCGGATGCGTCAATGTGGGAAGACAGATCGATGATGCGCATGCCGTTGAGCTTGGCGGGCGTTCCTTGAGCACGTCTCAAGACGCGGTGTGCATGGTCTTCCTGTCGCGGAAGTCCGATTCAGGGAGCCCTCTCATGATCACGTTCGTCAACCGCTTCACGCTCACCGGTGACGCCGAGGAGTTCGAGAAGGCCTTCGACGAGACGGCGGCGTTCCTGCGCGAGCAGCCGGGCCTGATCAAGTACACGCTGTCGCGCCAGCTGGACGACCCGGCCTCGTACATCAACATCGCGTTGTGGGAGAGCGCCGACGACCTGCGCGCCGCCCTGGCGCACCCGGACTTCGGCAACCACGCCAAGGCGATGCGCGGTCTGGCCGAGTCCGTCGGCGCGCTCTTCACGCCGCGGCTGTCGTTCGAAGCCTGATGGCTCCTCTGGAGGGTCTTCGGGTCGTCGAGTTCGGCGGCATCGGGCCTGGTCCGCACGGGGCGATGCTGCTCGCGGACCTCGGCGCGGAGGTCGTGCGCGTCGAGCGTCCGTCCGGTGGCTTGTCCGTGGTGCCGGACGCCTCCCGCGACTTCCTGTTGCGCGGCAGGCGTTCGGTGGCCGCGGACCTGAAGTCTCCCGACGGCCGTGCCTCGGTGCTGTCGCTGATCTCCTCGGCGGACGTGGTGATCGAGGGTTTCCGTCCCGGCGTCCTGGAACGACTGGGACTGGGGCCTTCCGACTGCCTGGCGGTGAATCCGGGGCTGGTCTACGCGCGGATGACCGGGTGGGGGCAGACCGGGCCGCTGGCGGACCGGGCCGGGCACGACATCAACTACCTGTCGCTGACCGGAGTGCTGCACGCCGTCGGCAAGCCGCCGTTGAACCTCGTCGGTGACTTCGGTGGCGGGTCGCTTTATCTGGTGCTGGGCGTGCTGGCGGCGTTGTGGGAACGGCAGCGCACCGGCCGTGGTCAGGTCGTGGACGCGGCGATCGTCGACGGTGTGGCGTCGCTGGCGCAGATGATCTGGTCGATGAAGTCGCAGTCGGTGTGGGAGGACGCGCCCGACTCGAACCTGCTGGACGGCGGGTGCCCGTTCTACTCGATCTACGAGTGCGCGGACGGCCGTTCGGTCGCAGTGGGTTCGCTGGAACCGCAGTTCTACGCGTTGTTGTTGTCCGGCTTGGGGTTGCCTGCCGACGATCTTCCGTCGCAGATGGACCGTGACGGATGGCCGTTGCTGCGCAAGACGTTGGCCGAGGCGTTCCTGACCCGGACGCGCGACGAGTGGGCTTCCGTGTTCGCCTCGTCCGACGCCTGCGTGACCCCGGTGCTGACCTTGGAGGAGGCGGCCTCGCATCCGCATCTGGTGGCACGTGGAGTGTTCACCGCGGATGGTGCCGCCGCCCCGGCACCGCGCTTTCTATAGCTTGCTGAAGAACTCGATGATGTCCTCGGCGTGCGCCCGAGGTTCCTCCATCGCGACGAAGTGGCCGCCGGGGTTCCCCTCGCCCCACCGGACGATGTCGTTCGCCTGCTCCGCGAGCCGGCGAATCCCCGGCGCCCCGTGGTACACACCGGTCGGCGCGTGCTGCTGTCCGGTGGGCCAGGCGAACCTCGTGTTGTCGTACATGAACCACGACGAGCTCGCGGCGGTGGCGGTGAACCAGTAGATGCTCGCGTTGGTGAGCAGCTGGTCGCGGTCGATCGCCAGCTCCGGCAGTGCGGCGGTGGGCGTGAACTCCTGGAACTTCTGCATCAGCCAGCCCAGCAGCCCGGCGGGTGAGTCGGTCCAGCCGTAGGAGAACGACTGCGGTGCGACGCGCAGCAGCGAGTGGTGGTCGACGGCGTACTTGGACCACTGCTCGATCTGCGCGAACACGGCTCGTTCGTCGTCGGTCAGTTCCGTGGTCTCGTCCGGAAAACCGAGCCCGCCGTCGATGTGCACGCCGACCACCCCTTGCGGATCGGCCTTCGCGACCTCCTGTGAGATGTACGCGCCGAGGTCTCCGCCTTGCGCGCCATAACGTTCATAGCCGAGCCGGTGCATCAGCTCGGCCCACATGCGTCCTGTCTTCGCGGTGCTGAACCCGGTTTCCGTTGGCGCGTCGGAGAAACCGAAGCCGGGCACGGACGGCACCACCACGTGGAAGTGCTCGGTCAGCAGCCCGATGGTGCCGGTGAACTCGACGATCGAGTTGGGCCAGCCGTGCGTGAGGACCAGGGGGAGGGCGTCCGGGTTCTTCGACCGCACGTGCAGGAAGTGCACGCGCAGCCCGTCGATCTCCGTCGTGTACTGGGGAAACTCGTTGAGCCGCTGCTCCTGTGCCCGCCAGTCGAAGCCGTTTCGCCAGTGGCGTGCGAGCTCCTGCAGGTAGCCGACCGGGACGCCGCGGCTCCAGCCGTCGCCGGGGAGCTGCTCCGGCCAGCGCGTCCGGTCGAGCCGGGCGTGCAGGTCGTCGAGGTCGGACTGCGGGACGTGGAGCTGGAACGGGGTGATCGTCATGTCCGGGACGGTATTCGCGAAGTAGGACAGTTCCGGTCCCAGTTCGCGTCCCATTTCGTTCGCGGGACTAAGTTCTTGTTCGTGGAACTGCGCATCTTCACCGAGCCCCAGCAGGGGGCGAGCTACGACGACCTGCTCCGGGTGGCCAGGACGGCCGAGGACGCCGGGTACGGCGCCTTCTTCCGCTCCGACCACTACCTCAAGATGGGTTCGGCCGACGGCCTGCCCGGCCCGACCGACCCGTGGATCACGTTCGCCGGCCTGGCCCGCGACACGTCGACGATCCGCCTGGGCACGCTCATGACGGCCGCGACGTTCCGCTACCCCGGCCCGCTCGCCATCAGCGTCGCCCAGGTCGACCAGATGTCCGGCGGCCGGGTGGAGTTCGGCATCGGCGCCGGCTGGTACGAGGCCGAGCACACCGCGTACGGCATCGAGTTCCCGCCGCTCGGCGTCCGCTTCGAGCGCTACGAGGAGCAGCTCGCCGTCATCACCGGCCTCTGGGAGACGCCTCTCGGTGGCACCTTCTCGTTCGAGGGCAAGCACTACACGCTGACGGACTCGCCGGCGCTGCCGAAGCCCGCGCAGGAGCGCATCCCGGTGCTGATCGGCGGCAAGGGTGCCAAGCGGACGCCCGCGTTGGCCGCGTCCTTCGCCACCGAGTTCAACCTGCCGTTCGTCGGCATCGACGCCGCCGTCGAGCAGTACGCGCGCGTCGACGCCGCGTGTGCCGAGATCGACCGCGATCCGGGCGAGATCATCCGCTCGGTGGCTCTCGTCGCCTGTGTCGGCCGCACCGACGCCGACGTCGCCCGCCGCGCCGCCGCGATCGGCCGTGAGGTGTCCGAGCTGAAGCAGAACGGCCTCTGCGGCACCCCGGCCGAGATCGTCGAGTGCATCGGCACGTGGCGCGAGGCGACCGGTATCCAGCGCGTGTACCTGCAGGTGCTGGACCTGGCCGACCTCGACCACATCACCGAGATCGCCGCGGACGTGATCCCACAGCTCGGCTGATATCCCGTATATGGGATATCAGCTCAAGACGTCGCTGATATCCCATATATCGCGTACTGGATCTCACATCGCGGCGCCGCTGATATATCGGATATCGGGTATTGGATATCAGGCGAGCGCGCGGCGCACCTCGTCCGGCATGGGCATCGCATACCGCGCGTATGGCCGCCGATATCCGATATATCGCAGCTGCAGTCCGGGGTCGTCGAGGTAGCGGCGCTCCAGGCCGTCCTCGCCGAGCACCAGCTTGAGGCCGCGTCCGAGCATCGACGGCGAGTCGAGGCCGAAGCGCTCGCGCAGCACGTCGGCGGCCGCGTGGTCGCCGAACTCCAGCGCCGCCCGGCGCACGGACGCGACCGGCACCATCGCGTACTGGTCGTCGGCGTGCACGCCGTTGCCGTGCGTGAGGTTCAACGCGCGGAGAGCCTTCTGGTGCGCTCCGCCGTCGAGGCCGAGGTAGTACTTCTCCCAGTCAGCGACCTGGATCTCGCCACTCCACGTGCGAACAGGTGCCGCCCCTGCAGCAAATACAGGCGCGGCACTGTTCGCGGTGATTCCTGTCGTCGCGAGCGCCGTGATGCCGGCAGCCGTGAACAACTGGCGTCGGGAAAGCCTCACGACGCATCCTCCTCCGAAAGCCCGCAACCCGCGCGGGGCTACGGAATGCTAGCGAAGGTGATTCCCGGCGCGACGGGGCCAGTGCGGGTCAACGTGCGGTCCGACAGGGGGAGCGTTCCGTCGAGGGCCGCGAGCACAGAGTCACGAGCCAGCGGCAGCACCTCGGCCACGGTCACGTCCCGGCCCAGCTCGTGCGACAGCGACGCGACGCCCGCGTCCTTGATGCCGCACGGGATGATGTCGCCGAACGCCTCGAGGCTCGCGTTGCAGTTGATCTCGAAGCCGTGCATGGTCACGCCGCGCTGCACCCGGATGCCGATCGCGGCGACCTTGCGCTCGGGACCGCGGTCGTCGGCGGGGATCCACACGCCGCTGCGGCCCTCGACCCGGCCGGTGTGCACGCCGAGACGGTCGCACACGTCGATCAGGCCCTGCTCAACGCGCCGCACGTACTCGACGACGTCGATCGGGTCGGTCAGCTTGACGATCGGGTAGCCGACGAGCTGGCCGGGGCCGTGCCAGGTGATCTTGCCGCCGCGGTCGACGTCGATGACCGGGGTGCTGCCACCGACCGGGCGTTCCTCGTCCAGGGTGCGACGGCCGCACGTGTAGACGGGCGGGTGCTGGAGCAGGAGCATCGTGTCCGGCGTGCTGCCGTCGGCGCGCTGTTCCGCGATCTCCTTCTGGAGCTCCCACGCCGCCATGTAGTCGATGAGGCCCAGCTCACGGACGACGACGGGGTCTGTCGAGGTGCGGCACGAGTTCACGACCCGACGTTACCAACCCCAGCGCGAGTGCTGCCACGAGTCCCACGCCCGTCACACCCAGGGCCGCGCCGATGACGTCGGTGAGCCAGTGCATCTGCAGCACGACCCGAGCGAAGCCCGCGACCAGCACCGCGAGCACGCCCCACCACACACCGCGCTTCGTCAGCACGACCATGGTGAACGCCACCGAGGCGACCGCGACCGTGTGCCCGCTCGGGTAGCTCGGCAGGTGGTACTCCAGCGGCCGCGCCCGGTCGAACAGCCACCGGGTCAGCAGTGTCGCGCAGCAGATCGAGTGCAGTGCCAGCGCTTTCCACAGCCGCGGGTCACGCCGTCGCCACGCCAGCACGACCAGCACGACCGCGAACCCCCACCCGACCGTCGGTCCCAGCACGAGGCCGATCGCGAACGCGGCCGCCCGCAGCCACTCCGGGCGGGGCAGCACCTCGTTCACCCAGACGTCGAGCCCAGTGACTTCGGGCATCCCCAGCAGGATCCACGAGATCACCAGCACGGCTGCGACGGCACGGGTCATGCGACCGCCGCGTTCAACGCCGCCGGCAGTGCGGGATGCAGGAAGTGGAAGCCCTTCTGCTCCAGCACCTTCGGCGTCAGCCCCGGTCCACTCAGCAACAGCTCCTCGGCCATCTCGCCGCCGAGCAACGTCTTCAGCGCGAACGCCGGCACCACCCACGGCGTCGGCCGGTGCAACGCGGTGCCGACCGCCTTCGTGAACTCGGCGTTCGTCACCGGCGTCGGCCCGGCCACGTTCACGGGCCCATTAATATCGTCGTGCTCGACGACGAACCGGTACGCGGAGACGACGTCGTCCAGCGACACCCACGGGAAGAACTGCTCGCCGGTCCCGAGCTTGCCGCCCAGGAAGAACTGGAACACCGGCTTCAACCGGCCGAACACACCCCCGGACGGCGAGATGACGACAGCGGTGCGCATCAACACGACACGTACGCCCGCTTTCTGTGCCACGGACGTCGCCGCTTCCCACTCCTGGGTCAGCCGCGACATGAACGAGTGCCCGCCGGGAGCGTCCTCGTCCGCGAGCCGCGAGCCGGTGTCGCCGTAGAAGTGGGCGCCCGACGAGCTCACCAGCGCGGGCACGCCGTGCTCGACGACCGCGGCCGACAGCACCTCGGCCGGCACGACGCGGCTGTCGTGCAGGACCTGCTTGCGCGCGTCGTCCCAGCGCTTGTCGCCGATGCCCGCCCCGCAGAGGTTGATGACGGCGTCGACCCCGTCGAACGTCCCGTCGTCGATGCGCCCGGCGTACGGGTCCCAGCCGCGTTCGTCCGGAGCGGCGGCTTTGCGGCGCACCAGCCGCAGCACTTCGTGACCGGCGGCGCGCATCGACGCCACCAGGCTCGTCCCGATCAGTCCCGACGATCCCGCGATCACAACCCGCATAGGTAGATCGTTCCCCACTCAAGCATCGCCTGCACAGCAATACATCGCATACCGGACACAGGATGTGCCGAAGGCCACCCCGGCAAACCGAGGTGGCCTTCAGGTCACACTATTCAGCTGATATCCAATATATCGGATATCAGTACTGCTCCGAGGCGTCAGAGACCGAGATCGGCCTCGAACGCGCCCTCCTCGAGACGGTTCTTGACCGTCGTGAGGAAACGGCCCGCGTCGGCACCGTCGACCAGGCGGTGGTCGTAGGTGAGCGCGAGGTACATCATCGAGCGGATCGCGATGGTGTCGTTGCCGTCCTCGTCGGTCATGACGACCGGGCGCTTCTTGACCACGCCGACGCCCAGGATGCCGACCTGCGGCTGCTGGATGATCGGGGTGTCGAAGAGCGCGCCGTTGCTGCCGAGGTTGGTCAGCGAGAACGTGCCACCGGCGAGCTCGTCCGGCGTGAGCTTGTTCGAACGGGCGCGGGCCGCCAGGTCGCCGATCTTGTGGGCGATGCCCGACAGGTTCAGGTCACCGGCGTTGTGGATCACGGCGTTGAGCAGGCCGCGCTCCGTGTCGATCGCCAGACCGAGGTGCTCGGCACCGTGGTAGGTGACCTCCTTGCGCTCCTCGTCGATCGACGCGTTGAGCACCGGGTGGGCCTTGAGGGCCTCGATGGCGGCCTTGGCGAAGAACGGCAGGAACGTGAGCTTCGCGCCCTCACGAGCCTCGAACGCCTTCTTCGCCTGGTTGCGCAGCCGGGCGATCTTGGTCACGTCGACCTCGAACACCTGGGTGAGCTGCGCGGACTGCTGCAGCGACTCACGCGTGCGCTGCGCGACGATCTGGCGCAGGCGCGGGAGCTTCTGCACGGTGCCGCGCTTGCCCGAGTTGTCGACCGCGGCCGGGGCGGCGGTGCGAGCGGCGGGGGCGGCCGGAGCAGCAGCGGCGGCGGGCGCGGGAGCCGGGGCCTTCTTGGCCTCGACCGCGGCCAGCACGTCCTGCTTGCGGATGCGGCCACCGACGCCGGTGCCCTTGAGCGAGCCCAGGTCGATGCCGTTCTCCGACGCGAGCTTGCGCACGAGCGGAGTGACGTACGGCGTGCCGTTCGCGTCGTCCGAAGAGGACGGTGCGGCGGCGGGAGCGGCCTGCTGAGCAGGAGCGGCCGGAGCCTGCTGCTGCGCGGGTGCCGCCTGCTGCTGCGGAGCCGGTGCCGGAGCGGCCTGCTGAGGCGCTTCCTGCTTCGGTTCGGGCTTGGTCTCCGGGGCGGGCGCGGACTGCGCGGGGCTGCCCGAACCGATGACGGCGAGCTTGCCGCCGACCTCCACGGTCTCGTCCTCACCCGCGCTGATCTCGAGCAGCGTGCCCGCGACCGGCGAGGGGATCTCGGTGTCGACCTTGTCCGTCGAGACCTCGAGCAACGGCTCGTCGACCTCGACGCTGTCGCCGACCTGCTTCAGCCAGCGGGTCACGGTGCCCTCGGTGACGGACTCGCCGAGCGCGGGCATCGTGACGTCGGTGCCCTCGGCGGAACCACCGGACGGCGCGGCCTGAGCCGGGGCGGGCTCCGGAGCGGCTTCCTCGGCGGGCGGCGCGGAAGGCGTCGTCTGCTGGGCCGTTTCCTGGGCCGTCTCCTCGGGAGCTTCCTGAGCGGGGGCGGGCGCGGCCGGAGCGGCGTCACCGTCGCCGATGACGGCGAGCTCGCCACCGACCTCGACGGTGTCGTCCTCCTGAGCGACGATCTTCTGCAGGACGCCCGCCGCGGGGGAGGGGATCTCGGTGTCGACCTTGTCGGTGGACACCTCGAGCAACGGCTCGTCCACCTCCACCCGGTCGCCTTCCTGCTTCAACCACCGGGTGACCGTGCCCTCGGTGACGCTCTCACCGAGTGCGGGCATCTGGACGGAGAAGGCCATTGTTCGCTGACTCCTCGTGCTCTCGTGTGGCTGACTTTGTATGGGGATCGGTCAGCCGTGCACGTGCAGCGGCTTGCCGGCCAGGGCGAGGAAGGCCTCGCCGAGGGCTTCAGTCTGGGTCGGGTGGGCGTGGATCAGCGGAGCCACGTCCTCCGGGTAAGCCTCCCAGCTGTAGATCAGCTGGGCCTCACCGATGAGCTCGCCGACGCGTTCGCCGACCATGGTCACACCGACGACGGGGCCGTCGGGCGCCTTGACCAGCTTCACGCCACCGGCCGTCTTGAGGATCTGGCTCTTGCCGTTGCCCGCGAGGTCGTAGATGAAAACCTCCGCGGAGCCGTACTTCTCCTTCGCGGCGGCCTCGGTGAGACCGACGGAGGCGACCTCGGGCTTGCAGTACGTGACGCGCGGGATGCCCGCCTCGTCGATCACCTTCGGGTTCTGGCCGGCGATCTCCTCGGCCACGAAGATGCCCTGCTGGAAACCGCGGTGCGCGAGCTGCAGGCCCGGCACGATGTCGCCGACGGCGTAGACGTTCGGCAGGTTCGTGCGCAGCCGCTCGTCGGTGATGACGAAGCCGCGGTCGATCTGGACGCCGGCCTCCTCGTAGCCGTGGCCCGCGCTGTTCGGGCCGCGACCGACCGCGACCAGCAGCAGGTCGGCGTCGAGGACGTCGCCGTTCTCCAGCGTGACGGACACGCCCGAGTCGGTCTGGGTGGCGCCGGTGAACTTCACGCCGGTCTTGAACTTGATGCCGCGCTTGCGGAACGCGCGCTCGAGCTGCTTGGACGCGTACTCGTCCTCGGCCGGCACCAGGCGGGGCAGGGCCTCGACGATCGTGACGTCCGCGCCGAACGACCGCCACACGCTCGCGAACTCCACGCCGATGACGCCGCCACCGAGGACGACGACCTTCTCCGGGAGGTAGTCCAGGTTGAGCGCCTGGTCGCTGGTGATCACGCGGCCGCCGATCTCCAGACCGGGCAGGCTCCGCGCGTACGAACCGGTGGCGAGAACGACGTTCTTGCCGACGTAGCGCTGGCCGTTCACGACGACCGTGTTCGGGCCGACGAACGTGCCCGCGCCCTCGACGAGGGTGACCTTGTTGGCCTTCGCGAGACCCTGCAGGCCCTTGTAGAGCCGCGAGATCACGCCGTCCTTGTACGAGTTGACGCCGGCGATGTCGATGCCCTCGAGCGAGCTCTTCACACCGAACTGGTCGCCTTCGCGGGCGTTGTCCGCCACCTCGGCCGCGTGCAGCAGCGCCTTGGTCGGGATGCAACCGCGGTGCAGGCAGGTGCCACCCAGCTTGTCCTTCTCGACCAGGACGACGGACAGGCCGAGCTCGGCCGCGCGGAACGCGCAGGCGTAGCCACCCGATCCACCGCCGAGGATGACGAGATCGGCGTTGGTGGCCGACTCCAGTTCCGGCGAAGTCACTTCGGATCTCCTCGGGATTACTTACTACGCGCGGGTGCGCGCGAGGTACGCGGCCATCTTGTCACTAGTTGCCAGAGCATGGTGATCCGGCATAGGACACCACGCCCTGTTCTGATCATTCACCTACTCATAACACCCTCACCTGGCACCATGGTGGAGGGAAGCGCGGGAGGTGCTCGATGGGGCTGTTCGATCGTTTTCGCAGGAAGCCACGTCCAGGTGTGCTGCGAACGGCGTCCAACCAGGACACGAGCCACCTCGCGGAGTGGACGAAGAGCCGCCACGGCGTGGAGGCCTACGTGGAGCCGAAGACCACGGTGACCGAAACCACTGTGGTCCTGGTCGCTCACGACGGCGAGTGGACCCGCCGCCGCGTCGCCTCCCCGGACGCCGCCCGAGCCTTCGCCCGCAAACAGGGCATGCCGATCTACGACGCCGGCATCGTCGGCTACCCGAAGCGCATGCGCGACTACACCGCGCGCAAAAAGGCGTCCGGCGATCTCTAAACGTTCACGATCGGTTCGTGGCGCACCGGGAAATTGACGCTCGCCGCGATGAAACACATCGAGTGCGCCTTCTCGTGCAACGCCTGCGCCGTCTCCCGAGTAGCGGGATCGGCGATCGTCACCACGGGGTTGAGCACGACCTCGGTGAACCGCCCAGACCCGTCCGGGTGCTCCGCCATCGTCCCGGCCGCGTGATCGCGGTACCCCGTGACCACCACTCCGTTGACCGACGCGAGATGCAGGTACCACAGCATGTGGCACTGCGAGAGCGACGCGACGAGCAGCTCCTCGGGGTTGTACCTGCTCCGGTCACCCCGGAACGAGGGATCCGACGACCCGAGGATCAGCTCCTTGCCCTCGGCCAGGACCTCGTGCGCGCGTTCGTAGTCCTTGTACCCGGAAGTCCCGCTCCCGGTGTTGCCGGTCCAGACGACGTCAACTTCGTACCGATGCGTCCCCATGTGGAAATACTCCTCTCACCGAGCCTGCGCACCTAGCCCCGTGAGACACGCGTCTCCGTTCAGCCGCCACCCGACAGCGCGATATATCAGTTCATTCGGCCCCGTTCGCGCCGTCACCCGCCCTCCCTCCGCGCACACCCCACCGCCTCCAGCCGATATATCAGTCCGCCCGCGCGCGCCTGACCTGCGCCTTAGCAATGACTCTTTGGACGGCGACCGCAAACGAGTCGTTGCAACGGCGGGGGCGGCGCGGGGCGGACAATGGCGTGGAAAAGCGCCGGAAATGCAACGGGCGGAGTCCTCGAAAGGAACTCCGCCCGTGCGCGAGAAATGCGCTCAGCCGTTGGCCGCGATGTCCGCCAGCACGGCCGCGATGGTGCGGACCGGAACGCCGGTGCCGCCCTTCGAGGTGTACCCGTACGGGCCGCCCGTGTGGTACGCCGGGCCCGCGATGTCGATGTGCGCCCACTGCACGCCCTCGGCCACGAACTCGCGCAGGAACAGGCCCGCCGCGAGCATGCCGCCCCAGCGGTGGCCGGTGACGTTCGCGAGGTCGGCCAGGCGGGAGTCGAGGTCCGCGCGGAGCTCCTCGGGCAGCGGCATCGGCCACGCCGACTCGCCGACCGCGGTGCCGATGGCCGCCACGCGGTCGCGGAACTCCTCGGAGCCCATGACGCCCGAGGTGCGCTTGCCCAGGGCGACGACCTGCGCGCCGGTGAGGGTCGCGGTCTCGATCAGGTAGTCCGGGCCGTCCTCGCACGCGCGCACGATGGCGTCGGAAAGGATCAGGCGGCCCTCGGCGTCGGTGTTGAGCACCTCGACGGTCTTGCCGCCGTACATGGTCAGCACGTCGCCGGGGCGGTAGGCGTCGCCGGACGGCATGTTCTCCGCCATCGGGATCGACGCGATGATCTCCAGCGGGTACTTGAGCTTCGCGGCCAGCACCATGGTGGCGACGATCGCGGCGGCGCCGGACATGTCGGACGTCATCTCGTCCATGCCCGCGGCCGGCTTGATCGAGATGCCGCCGGTGTCGAACGTGATGCCCTTGCCGACGAGCGCGACCTTCTTGACCGCCTTCGCGCCCCTGTAGGAGATGCGCACGAGCCGCGGCTGGCGCGCCGAACCGCCGCCGACGCCCAGGATGCCGCCGAAGCCCTGCTTCTTCAGCGCCTTCTCGTCGAGCACCTCGACGTCGAGACCGGCGGCGGTGGCGAGCTTCGCGGCGCGGTCCGCGAACGAGCCGGGGTAGAGGTCGTTCGGCGGCGTGTTGATGAAGTCGCGCGCGATGGCGACGGACTCGGCGATCGCGACGGCGGCCTTCAGCGCGGCCTTGTTCTCCTTGGAACCGGCGGCGTGCAGGTCGACCTTCGCGACCGCGCCCTCGCCCTTGTCCGACTTGTACTCGGTGAACGAGTACGCGCCGAGCAGCGTGCCCTCGGCGGCGGCCGCGACGTGCAGCGAGGCCAGCGTGTTGATCGCGCGCTTCTTGCCGGCCAGCGCGCGGGCGGCGACACCGGACGCGCGGCGCACCTGCTCCTCGCCCGCCGTCTTGCCGAGGCCGACCGCGAGCACGAGCGGGGAGGCGAGCTTGCCGAAGGTGGGCACCTTCACCAGTTCGTCGGCCTTGCCGGACGCGCGCAGGGTGCCCAGCACCTCGAGCAGCGCGCCGTCGAACGCGGCGGCGACAGCTTCGGCACCGGGCGCGAGCTCCAGACCGTCCGCACCCTGCAGGGTGCCCACGACGACTGCGTCCGCGGCGGTGGTGCTCAGGTCACCTTCGGTGAGGGCCAGCTTCGGGGCTGTCACGTGCTGCTCCAGGGTTGTACGTGGTAGGGGTGCTCGGAATCGTGACCAATGCTAAAGGTCCCACTGTCCACTAACGCCGTGGCCCGCCACGTTCGGCCGCAATCCGTGACGTTGACAGTTGCTCTCGGTGGTGCTCTGGGGGTGTTTCGCCCATTTCGCGCATCAGTCGACCGGGTGGTTACGACCGGATGCCGCATCTGCGAATGTGTACCGGTGACCCACACGCCCCGCGAGATCGTTGCCACGGTCGCGCTCGGTCTCCCCGCGGTGCTCGGTGCGGGGGTCTTCGCCGGATTCGCCCCTGCCGCAGGCCTTGCGGGCTGGTGGCTGCTCCCCGCGCTGGCCATCTCCGCGCTCGCCGCGCTGTGCTCGGCCTTCTCGACCGCCGACCAGTCCCGCACCTACCCCGACGTCGGTGGTGGTTACGGATACGTGCGCGCGCAGCTCGGTGTGTGGCCCGCACGCATGACGGCGAGCGTCCACCTCCTCGGCCGGTGCGCGATGGCGGCGGCGGTCGCGTCGATGTTCGGCACGTACGTGGTGCCGGACCAGCCGGTGATCGGCGCGCTCGTCCTCGTCGCGGGCACGGCGCTGCTCGGTGCGGCCGGGTTCCGGTTCGGCACGGGGGTCAGCGCGCTCGCGTCGCTGGTGGTCCTCGGGGTGCTGGCGCTGGTGGTCGCGTCGACCTTCTCGATCGCACCGGTGCCGTCGGCGGGGGAGGCGGGCACGGTCAACGAGCTCGTCGGCGTCGCGGGCCTGATGTTCATCGCGTTCGCGGGTTTCGAACGCATCACCGCGCCTGGTCGCGGTGAGCGGCCGCATTCGGTGTCCGCGCTGAAGTTCGCGATTCCGGTCCTGATCGGACTGTCCTTCGTGGTCTATCTGGCCGTGGGTGCCGGTGTGCTGCGTCAGCTCGGCAGCGCGCGCCTCGCGTTGTCGCCCGCGCCACTGCGAGACGCGCTCACCGCGGCAGACGCGTCCGCCTTGGTGCCGTTGGTGCAGATCGCAGCGGCGGTGGCCGGTGTGGCCGCGTTGCACTTCGTTCTCTCGTCCGCACACCGCACGCTCACGGGACTCGTCGAGGACGGCGACCTGCCGTCCCGCCTCAAGCCGAGCGCGCTCACCCTCGCCGTGGTCGTGGGTTCCGCTCTCGCGATCGTCCTCATGCCGATGGCGATCGCACTGGGCGTGGCGGCGTGCGCGACGTTGTTCTACTACGCCTTCACGAACGCGTCGGCTCGTGTGTTGCTGCAGAACGACCGCACGTGGCCGATGCGCACGGCCTGTTTAGGCCTCGGGCTCTCGGTGCTGCTCGCGATGAGCATGCCGATCCCCGCCCTGCTGATCTCACTCGCAGGGCTGGGAGCCGGCACCGGACTCATCGGTTTGACAGCAGCACTGAGAGGAAAACGAGCAGCGTCACGCCAACACACACCGCAAGCCCGATGACGCGGCCGTTGGTGGACGGGCCGTTCTTCCTGATGCTGTAGTACGCGAGCAGGAAGAGCGCGGCGAAGACGGTCGCGACGACCACGCCCGCGACGCCCCCGAGCATCCAGCCGTCGATGAGCGTCACGCCGGTACCGAGGACGAGCAGCGCGGCCTGCAGCACGGTGCGCACGTCGGCGCCCGTCGAAGATCGTTCCCCCTGGGTCATGGCAGGGCACTTTATCGAGTCCGAGTTAGTAGGACGTCCGAGTTTTGAGAAGACGATTTTCCGTATCCCGACCAGCGGGTTACCGTGCTCACATGACGAGCGAGTTGCCTTTCACCCGGACTCCCCACCCGCACCCGGCGACCCCGGAGCGCGTAGCGGAGGTACTTGCCAAGCCGGGCTTCGGGCAGCACTTCACCGACCACATGGTGACGATCCGCTGGAACCGCGAGAAGGGCTGGCACGACGCTGAAGTCGGCCCCTACAGCTCTCTCTCACTCGACCCCGCGGCAATGGTGCTGCACTACGGCCAAGCGATCTTCGAAGGGCTCAAGGCCTACCGCCAGCCCGACGGATCGATCGCGTCCTTCCGCCCTGAGGCCAACGCCGAGCGCTTCCGCGCCTCGGCCCGCCGCATGGCGATGCCCGAACTTCCCGACGAGCTCTTCCTCGAGTCGGTGCGGCAGATCCTCGCGGTCGACGACCGCTGGGTGCCGTCAGCCGAGGAGGAGTCCCTCTACCTGCGGCCGTTCATGATCTCCACGGAGAAGGGCCTCGGCGTGCGACCCGCGTCCGAGTACCTCTACGTGCTGATCGCCTCGCCCGCCGGCTCGTACTTCGCGAGCGGCGTCCGCCCGGTGAGCGTGTGGCTCTCGACCGAGTACGTGCGCGCCGCCCCCGGTGGCACCGGCGCTGCCAAGTTCGCCGGCAACTACGCCGCGTCCCTCGTGGCGCAGGCGCAGGCCGCCGAGAAGGGCTGCGACCAGGTCGTCTGGCTCGACGCGGTGGAACGCCGCTGGGTCGAGGAGATGGGCGGCATGAACCTGTTCTTCGTCTTCGGAGACAAGGTCGTCACCCCGGAGCTGACCGGCACGCTGCTGCCCGGCATCACCCGCAGTTCGCTGCTGGAGCTGGCCTCCGACCTCGGCCTGACCGTCGAGGAACGCCGGATCTCCACCGACGAGTGGGAGAAGGCCAACGCCTCGGGTGAGCTCACCGAGGTCTTCGCCTGTGGCACGGCCGCCGTCATCACGCCGGTCGGCCACGTCAAGCACGCCGGCGGCGAGTACGACGTCGCCGACGGCGGCACCGGCTCGGTGACGATGAAGCTGCGCGAGCGCCTGACCGGCCTCCAGCACGGCCACGTCGCAGACACCCACGGCTGGATGACGACCTTGAAGTCTTAAGCGATCACCAGCACGGCCAGAAGCGCGATTTCGGCGGCAGCACCGAGCACATCACCGGTGATGCCGCCGAAACGCTTTCCGGTGTGCTTCACGAGCAGCCACGTCAGTCCGAACGCGACGACGACGGCGACGACTGCGCGCCACCCGAGCGGAACCGCCGCAGCTGCAAGCACCACCCACGTACCGATGACCATCAACGGATGCTGTGTGCCCGCAACGAGCGCACCGAGTCCCTCAGGCCGTGCGGCGGGCACGCCACGCATGCAGCAGATCCCGAACGCGGCACGGCTCGTCGCGAACGCGAGCAGCACGACGCCCCAGTGAGCCTGGGGGAGCGCCGCGGCCTGGGCTCCCAGCACGACGATCAGCGAGACGACGCCGAACGGCCCGGCGCCGCCGTCCTTCATGACTTTGAGCGCGCGCTCCGGCGGCCCGTAGCAACCGAGTCCGTCGGCGACGTCGGCAAGCCCGTCGAGGTGCATACCGCGGGTGCACAGGGCGACGACGCCGACGACCAGAAACCCGGCCACCAACGCCGATATATTGGATATTGCCAACAGCTTGAGCACGCCGACAACGACCGCGCCGAGCACGATGCCGACGACGGGCGTCCAGGCAATGGCTCGTCCCGCCGCTTTGCGGTCGACGTCGTCGACGCGCAGCGGCAGGACCGTCAGCCAGGAGAACGCGAGCTTCACTCAGCCGTATTTTCTCGGGCCGTATCTTCTTCGGCCGTGTCTTCTCGGGTCGCGTCTTCCCGGTTCGTGACGCCGGCGCTCTCGAACGTCGCCATCTCCGCGAGCACCTTCACCGCCGAGATCAGCAACGGCAGCGCTGCCACCGCACCGGAGCCTTCGCCGAGCCGCATCTCGAACTCCAGCAGCGGCTTCAGGTTGAGGTGCCCGAGCGCGATCGCGTGCGCGGGCTCGGCCGACTGGTGCCCGGCCACCCACCACTCGCGTGCACCAGGTGCCAGCTCCTCGGCGACGACCGCGGCCGCACCGACGACGACGCCGTCGAGCACGACGGGAGTCCGTCGCACAGCCGCCTGCGCCAGGAACCCGGCCATCGCAGCCAGGTCGGCGCCACCGGCGGTCGCGAGCAACGCGATCGGGTCGCTGATCACCAGGCGGGCCCGGCGCAGCGCGTCCCGGATCGCCGCCGTCTTGCGCATCCACGCCTGGTCGTCGATGCCCGTGCCGCGACCGACCACCGCGACCGGCTCGGACCCGGTCAGCGACGCGATCAGCACGGCGGCCGGAGTCGTGTTGCCGATCCCCATGTCACCGGCGACGAGCACGTCGGCGCCCGCGTCGACCTCCTCGTCCGCGATGGCGCGCCCGGCCGCGATGGCCTGCTCGCACTCCTCACGGGTGAGCGCGTCCTCGCGGTCGATCGACCCGGACGAGCGCCGCACCTTGTGCTGGCTGACCGCCTCCGGGGTGTCGGAGTCGACGGCCATGTCGACCACGCGGACGGTGGCGCCCGCGACCTGCGCGAGCACGTTCACCGCGGCGCCGCCGGTGAGGAAGTTCGCGACCATCTGGCCGGTGACCTCGCTCGGGAACGCCGACACGCCCTGCGCCGTCACGCCGTGGTCGCCCGCGAAGACGACCACCCGAGGCCGGACGAACGGCTTCGGCGGCACGACGCCCTGGCACGCCGCGATCCAGTTGCCCAGCTCCTCGAGCCGGCCGAGCGAGCCGACCGGCTTGGTCAGCACCGCGTGCCGGGCCTCGGCCTCGCGCAGAACGGTCTCGTCCGGCGGTTCAACCGGCGGGAACTCGGTGCTCACCCTGGCGCTCCTAACGAAGTCTGAGTGGAATACCCGCGACGAGCAGCATGACCTCGTCGCACACCTCGGCGACGCGCGCGTTGAGCGCACCGAGGTGATCGCGGAAGAGTCTGCCTGAGCGCGTCGAGGGAATGACGCCGAGGCCGACCTCCGCCGTCACGAGCACCAGTCGCGTCCGGCACGTGGCCACCGAACCGACGAGTTCGTCGACTCGGCGCGCGATGGCGTCGGTGCCGTTGCCCTCCCACGCGTCGGCGTCGTCCAGCACGCCGACCAGCCACGTCGAGAGGTCGTCGACCAGGATCGGCGGGTCCTCGTACTGCGTGGCGGTGAGCAACGCGGGCAGGTCCGGCGGCGCGGACGCCTCGACCGTGTGCCAGGTGGACGGACGCCGGGCGACGTGCAGTGCGATGCGCGCGTCCCAGTCCGGGTCGTCGGGATAGCGGCGGGCGGTTGCGACGTAAGTCACGGCGGCGTCGGTGAGCAGGCCTTCCGCGTGCGCTGACTTGCCGGAACGCGCTCCGCCGAGCACGAGAGTGCGAGTTGACAAGAGTTAGCCTTCGTCCCATGGAGTTCCGCTGGCGCTACCAGGATGCCCAAGGCCGCGACGTCGCGGGGCCGGACGTGATGTTCGCCGACCAGACGGAGGCGGAGGAGTGGTTCAGCGCCGAGTGGCGTGACCTGCTCGACGCCGGGGTCGAACAGGTCACGCTGCTGCGCTCGGAGTCCGAGGTGTACGGCCCGATGAGCCTGCACCCCGCTCAATAAGTACAGGGCGAGCTGGCTCAGCCCTGTGCGGTGAGCCGCGGGTCGTCGGTGATGACGCCTTCGAGGACGTTGTCGATCTGCTTGAGCACGTCGTCGTCGAGCTCGATGTCGATCGCCTTGACGTTCTCGAAGACCTGCTCCGGACGCGACGCGCCGATGATCGCGGACGCGACGTTCGGGTTCTTGAGCACCCACGCGACGGCGAGCTGCGCCATCGTGACGCCCGCTTCCTCGGCGATCGGCTTGAGCTGCTGCACGGCGTTGAGCACGTCGTCCCGCATCCAGCGCGAGATCATCTGCGAACCCCGCGCGTCGGCGAGGCGCGAGCCCTCCGGCACCTCGGCACCCGGTAGGTACTTGCCGGTCAGGATGCCCTGCGCGACGGGGGAGAAGACGATCTGGCTGAGGCCCTCGCGCTCGCACGCGGGGATGACCTGCGGCTCGATGACGCGCCACAGCATCGAGTACTGCGGCTGGTGCGACACGAACGGTACCTGCAGCTCGCGGGCCAGCGCGGCACCGCGGGTGATCTGCTCGGCGGTCCACTCGGAGACACCGACGTAGAGGACCTTGCCCTGGCGGACGAGGTCGGCGAACGCCAGCATCGTCTCTTCCAGCGGCACGCTGTAGTCGAACCGGTGGGCCTGGTACAGGTCGACGTAGTCGGTCTGCAGGCGCTTCAGCGACGCGTTGGCCGACTCCATGACGTGCTTGCGGCCGAGCCCGCGGTCGTTGGCGCCGCCGGGACCGGTCGGCCAGTAGACCTTGGTCAGGATCTCCAGCGACTCGCGCCGCTCACCCTTGAGCGCCCGGCCGAGCACCGACTCCGCGGCCGTGTTCGCGTAGACGTCGGCGGTGTCGAAGGTCGTGATCCCGGACTCCAGGGCCGCCTTCACGCACGCGTGGGCCTGCTCTTCTTCGACCTGCGAGCCGTGGGTGAGCCAGTTGCCGTACGAGATCTCACTGATGGACAGGCCGCTGCGGCCGAGTCGACGGAACTTCATACATCGGAGCTTAAACCGAAATCGTTCGTGCTGCTAATGAACTTCGGGTGCCCGCCAGACCAGCGAATACCGCCAGAACACGTGCCTGCGGATGCGCGCGCCCGGCACGATCTCCGCGGCCACCGAGCGGATCTCCGGCAACGTCGGCGCGGTCATCACCACCGGCATCTCGGTGTCGTGCGGCTTGCCCCCGGTGCCGTTGAGGGCCTTCGCGACGCCGACGACCGCGTTGGCCGGCAACGTCACCAGCTCCATCGCCCGGTCGGTGTTGGTCGACATCATGTAGAGCCCGACGATGATCAGCGTGCCGCCCGGCTTCGTCAGCTCGGCGAGCCTGGTCAGACCCTCTCGCAACGGCAGGTGGTGCAGGCTCGCCTCGGCAGTGACGACGTCGTAGCTCTTCAGCTCATGGGTGAGCACGTCACCGTGGATCCACTCGATCCTGTCGCTGGTGGCGCTCGCCCGTTCGATCATGCGCTCGCTGGCGTCGATCGCGGTGACTTTCTCGGCGTTGATCGACCGGGCCAGATCGCCGAGCCCGCAGCCCACGTCGAGTGCCGACTCGACCCGGGACGGCAACTGCCGGAGCAGCCAGCGGCGGTACCACTCGTTGTGGTTCCACCGCAGCTTCTCCGGCAGCTGAAGCCTGCGCTGCTTCTCGCGCAACTACTTGATCGCTTCGCCCGGCTTCACGCGCGGCTTCGGGACGCGGAGCCTGCGCAGCTGGCTCGCGCGGATGAACGAGTACCAGCCGATCGAGAGGCCCTTGATCGGCTCGGTGGGGAACTTCGCCCGGACCTTCTTCGTGACGAGCCGGCCGAGCACGAGGCCCTCGATGACCATCGCGATCAGCATGAACGTCGTCGCCAGCGTCGCGTACCGCTGCACCGCGAGCGACGGCGTCAGCAGCGCCACGAACACCAGGATCGCGAGCGGCATGAACAGGCCCATGAGGTTGCGGCGCGCGTCGACCAGGTCGCGGATGTACGCCTTCACCGGACCGCGGTCGCGCGGCAGCAGGTACTTGTCCTCGCCCGCCATCATGCGCTGACGGCGCTCGGTGGCCGCGGCACGACGGTCTTCCTTGCTCACCTTGTTGCCGCGCATGCGCTTGAACGCCTCGCGCTGCGTGCGGGGAGGCGGCGGAACGGGACCACTGCGCCTGCCCTGCGCCTCACGCCGCTTGGGCGTGGGCCGGCCCTTGCCCGCAGTGCGGGTGGAGTCGGCGGCCTCGGCGGTCGCCTCGGTGACCGGGGCTTCGGTGTCGGCGGAGTTGCGGCGCAGGAACCTCACGGCACCAGGGTAGGGCAGTGGTTTTTCTGTACCTTTCGCGAGGTGCGCGTACTCATCGCTCCGGACTGCTTCGGCGGCACCCTGACCGCCCGCGAGGCCGCCGACGCCATCGCCACCGGCTGGCGCGAGGCCAAGCCCGACGACGCCGTCACCGAACGCCCACTCGCCGACGGCGGCCCAGGTTTCGTGGACGTTCTGCACGCCGCGCTGGGCGGCGATATCCGATATATCAGCGTCACCGGCCCACTCGGCAAGCCGGTCGAAGCCCGCTGGCTCAGCGTGGACAACCCGCACACCGACGGTCGACGCGTTGCATACATCGAGTCCGCCGAAGCATGCGGACTGCATCTCATCCCGGCCGAACTCCGCCCCGAGTCCTGCGAGACGGCGACTACGCGAGGCGTGGGCGAGCTCATCGCGGCAGCTGTGGATGACAACGATGTCATCGTGATCGGACTGGGCGGCTCCGGCACGACCGACGGCGGCGCCGACATGCTCGCCGCTCTCTCCGACGCAGGCCCGAGAACGGGCAGGGCACTAACTGATATATCGCTCGTGGCGGCCTCCGACGTCGAGAACCCGCTCCTCGGCCCGCACGGCGCTGCCCGCACGTTCGGCCCGCAGAAGGGCGCGTCCCCGGAGGCCGTAGAACGCCTCGAAGCGAAGCTCGCCGCGATGGAGGTCCTCAAACCCGTATCCGATATACCGGGTGCCGGAGCGGCGGGCGGCCTGGGCGCCGCGCTCCTCTCGCTCGGCGCGACGATGACGTCCGGCGCCGGCCTCGTTCGCGAGCTCACCGGACTCGACGCCGCCCTCGACGACGCCGACGTCGTCGTCACCGGCGAAGGCAGCTTCGACTGGCAGTCACTGCGCGGCAAGCTCATCACCGCCGTCGCGAGCGGCGCCGCCGAGCGCGGCATCCCGTGCGTCGCCATCGCCGGCCAGGTCAGCGTCGGCCGCCGCGAGATGGGCGCCGCGGGCGTCCAGGAGGCCTACTCGGTCTCCGACCACGTGGGCTCAGTGCAAAAGTCGATTGCGGACGCCCGCAAAAGTCTCATTGCAACGGCCCGGCACGTAGCGAGGCAATGGTCGCGTTAGAGGGGGTAACCGATGGATCGGAGCGCGCGTGTTGACGCGTGCTGGAGGAAGAGTTCGGCGACGAGAACGCGGTGATGCTCAAGCCGAACCAGCTGGTGGCGTTGAACTTCGCCGTGCAACGGGGTGCGGTGCCGCCGGACGACGTGATGGAGATCTGGTTCCACGAGATCTTCGGCGCCCGGATCACGGCGGCCCAGTCGGAGGCGGCTTTCATCGACGCGGCTCGGGCGAAGGGCTGGCCGGACGAGAAGATCGGCGAGATGGTGATGGCCGAGCCGGAGCGTCTCGACGAGCACCGCGACCACCAGCGGCAACTCCACCTGAAGATTCATCCCGCGATCCGGCGACGCCAAGACTCAAACTCCGGCTGATATATCGGTTGGCTTGAGGGTGGTCTACGTGACAGTCGACACTTGGGGCGACATGAGGCGTCGCTGTGGGACCATGGGAGTGGAACAAAGCGGGGAACGCCCGTGTTGTTGAAGGGCGAACCGCCCGCAAAGGACCTCTTAGGAGAGCCATGACGACCGCTCAGGATGCCGCTACGACCTCCGAGGCGCCGACCCACGGCGTGACGCTGACCGATGCGGCCGCCTCCAAGGCGAAGGCGCTGCTCGACCAGGAGGGCCGCGACGACATGCACCTGCGCATCGCCGTCCAGCCCGGCGGTTGCGCTGGTCTGCGCTACCAGCTGTTCTTCGACGAGCGCTCGCTCGACGGTGACGCGCTGGTCGACTTCAACGGCATGAAGGTCGCCGTTGACCGCATGAGCGCGCCCTACGTCGAAGGTGCCGTCATCGACTTCGTGGACACGATCGAGAAGCAGGGCTTCACGATCGACAACCCGAACGCCGGCGGGTCGTGCGCCTGCGGCGACTCGTTCCACTAAGGCGAACACACGCGTGAGGCCGCGTTCCCGCACTGACGGGAACGGCGAACGTCGAACTAAACGGGACGCGTCCCGTTTATCTTCCCGGCTAGGCTGTCG